>JACPZN010000237.1 GCA_016195505.1 Nitrospirota bacterium
GCAAGTCTGGCACATCCCATTTTTACTTGGATACAATTATTATTTTCTCCTCGGTGATCCAGTCAAGGGGGCTGAGTATACAATGCGTGCGGCGAGTCTGCCGGACCGGCCTCCCTATCTCCCAGGACTGGCCACCCGCTTGGCTGCGGAGGCGGGGAGTCCGGACGCGGCGCTGGCGTTCCTTGAAGCTCGTTTGCTTGAGACGAAAGATCCAGGAACGCGAGAGTTCTTCGCAAACCGGATGAGAGAAGTTATCATTGAGCGGGATCTTCGCTTCTTAGAGAAGGCGGTGGAAATCTATTTGACGCAACATCGGGCCTTTCCCAAGGCGCTTACGGATCTTGTAGAGACGGGAACCATTCCAGTTCTGCCAGAGGAACCGTTCGGAGGACACTATCGATTGGATCCCGAGACCGGCACAGTCTCCAGTTCAACGCATCCGGAACGGCTGCGCACGTTTTTCAAGCGCAAGCAGCCTCCTATTCTCTTCCCAAAAATAGAACCGGCCTACGTGTTTCCGAGGGCATGGGAGTGACTAGTGATGCCAAGTGGCGATCTTATCGTCAAAACAGAGCAGCTCTCTAAGGTCTTCCGCGTCGGCTTTTGGGGCCGACGTGTGACGGCGGTCGATGGGTTGTCGTTGGATGTGCGGCGCGGTGAAGTCTTTGGGTTTCTCGGGCCGAATGGAGCCGGGAAAACCACGACAATCAAGATGCTGATGGGGCTGATTTATCCAACCGGCGGGCAAGCCCTCCTCTTTAGCCGGCCCGTCTGCGATCCGGTGGCCAAAGCAAAAGTTGGGTTTCTACCGGAGTCGCCATATTTTTATGACTACCTCACCAGTCGAGAGTTTCTGAGATTCTATGGCCATCTCTTCGGGCTCTGGGGTGCGACGCTTGAAAAGCGTGTCGATGAATTATTAGAAGTGGTGGGTATGGTCCATGCGCGAGATCTGCAGTTGCGCAAATTCTCAAAAGGCATGTTGCAGCGCGTGGGAATCGCCCAGGCCTTGATCAATGATCCTGAGTTGGTCGTACTGGACGAGCCAATGTCCGGGTTAGACCCCATTGGACGGAAAGAGGTGCGCGACCTGATCCTGCGCTTGAAAGAGTCCGGCAAGACGGTCATGTTCAGCTCGCATATCCTTCATGACGCGGAACTGCTCTGTGATCGTGTGGCCATGATTCTCAAAGGCAAACTTGTAGCAAGCGGTCAGGTCGCGGAGTTGATCGATCAGGGCACAACCCATTCGGTCGAAATGGTCATTGATCATCTGTCACCGGATGGGCTCGAACATTTGCGGCCATTGGCAGAAAAAATAGTTGCGCAAGGGAATCGTCTGCTGGTCGTACTCAAACATCCTCGTGATGTTGAATCCGCGCTCAACATTGTGCGGGCCGCGAAAGCCACGTTGATTTCACTCACACCGCACAAGAGCTCTCTCGAAGATCTGTTTATCGGTATGGTCAAAGGACAACAATCCTACGGGAGTGATCAGTCATGAAGGTATTGTCGATTGCGTTGAATACATTCCGTGAAAATCTGCGGGACAAACTCTTGTACAACTTGTTGATCTTCGCTCTCTTAATGATTGGAAGTTCTCTGCTGTTGATGAGGCTGACCCTCGGAGAATTTCACCGCTTGATCCTGGACATTGGATTGGGCAGCATTAATTTTTTCGGGGTACTGATCGCCATCTTTGTCGGTATCGGTCTTGTGAGCAAGGAAATCGAGAAGAAAACCATTTACACGATTGTCTCCAAGCCGGTTGCGCGATATCAGTTCCTTTTGGGGAAATATCTGGGGCTGAGTCTGACACTCTTGGTCAATACCGTCATTATGGCTGCAGGCTTGCTGGCCGTGCTCTACCTTCAAGATGTTCCAGTTCATGTCGTCCTGTTCAAGGCTCTCGGCATGGTCTTTCTTGAGTTCATGGTCGTGACCGCGGTGGCCTTGCTCTTTTCCACATTCTCGAGCGCGACGCTCAGTGCAATCTTTACCCTGGCCGTCTATGTGATTGGCCATCTTACGGCGGATTTGAAAACGTTCGGCCAGAAGATGGAAGGTCTGGGCCGAAATGTGCTGGAGGGAATGTATTATCTTTTGCCGAACCTGGATCGGTTTAATCTCAAGGGGCATGTCACCCACCAAATCGAAGTGCCTGCCAGCGACCTGTTGGTGATCGCTGTCTATGGGATGGCCTACACGGCGTTTCTCCTGATGCTCGCCTCTGTCATCTTTCAACGAAGAGATTTCCGCTAGAACGATTTCTTTCTAGACGAATCCTCCGCTTGCATTACATGAACACCTGGCACAAGTGTCCGTTCAGTCATATAATGAGTCTTACTGCTGAATGGCCTGTATGTGGTGATCGCCATAGATTCCGATTAGGGGGAAGCGATGAAATACATGCTGACGATCATGAGCCTGGCACTCATCGGCGAGGTGGCTCAGGCGAAGGAAATGAGCCCGCGAGAGATTTACGAGCAAGTTTCTCCGGCCGTCGTAATGGTGATGGGCCATTCCGAGAACGGAAAGAACGGCAGCGGGGGAACCGGCTCCATCATTCAAGCCGATGGTTTGGTTTTGACGAACGCGCATGTCATCATCGAAGAAAAAACCGGTAAGCCCTATCCGCGTCTATCCGTTTTCTTGAAACCGAAGCGAGTGACGGGAGATCCGAAAGTCGATCTCGCGCTCATACGGCGGGCTCGGGCAGTGGCTTACTCATCGCCGTTGGATCTGGCCCTGCTGAAGCTCGAAGGTGTCTCAGGGCCGTTACCGACGATCGGCCTGAGCGAGACCGACCGGACCAGAATCGGAGATCGAGTGCTCGCCATCGGACATCCCGAACAGGGAGGCCTCTGGACCTTAACGACCGGTGTCATCAGTGCTGAAGTGGATAATTTCAATGGGGTCAAGGGCAAGCATGTCTTTCAGACCGAAACAAGCTTGAACCGCGGCAATTCCGGGGGGCCACTGGTCGATAGTGAAGGACACATGGTGGGTGTGAATACCGCAATCGCTCGTGTTGCCGCCGATGGACTGCCGATTACAAACATCAGTTTTTCGCTAAAATCTACAGTGGCCAAACAATGGCTGCGCGAGCAGAGGGCCTCGACGTCTGACGCTTCTCCCCCGACAAGTGCTCCTCCAACCAAAACCGCCGCCGACGTTCCTTCAACTCCTTCCCCACAAGTGGGACCGCCAGGCATACCTTCACCGAAGCCGACTAGCCCGAATGCTCCTTCCGTGAAGCCGAGCCAGAGAGACCCCTCCATGCCGGCGCGCCCCTATAATTTGGATCAGCTCGTGAGCGAACGCAGCAAGGCCGAGGCCGATCTCGACAATATGATCATGGAGATGCGAGCCCGGATGAAGGGGCGATAGCCGCTTCAGAAGGCGCACGGCACCACACCCAAGTCAGTGCAAGCTCCTAACTTTTGCATTTCCGCTCCCGATCTTGTCGTCCTCTAACCTCCAGCCTGAGCTGAAAACTCACCATTCATGTCCGTTCAAGGTTGAACAGATCTGTTGCATCCTGCGACAGAAACCAATACGTGAGCAATTTGAACATTGTGATCTTCATGTCAGGCGGCATTGAATACCGTTCATCTTTGTCGCACCTGTTGGTCGATATCCACCAGTCTTGCCGTATCCATGGCATAGGGCTATGTTGTCGGTTGAGTTTGATGAGAAAACTATCGCGGCGGAGCCGTTGTTGCGTACAAGTCTGGACGATTTTGCGATTAGGGGTAAATTAGGATTCGATTAGGAGGAGCGGCACATCCATTGCGTAAATGAGGATGGTAGGAGAGTTGGATTGTGAGAACCGCACGGCAGAGTTTCTCCCCCAGTCTTGCTGTCAGTCTGGCGCTGGTCACGGCAATTTTCGCCGTGGATTGGCGGGTCCCGCTAGGGCTGGGGATCACTGTTCTCTATGTGGTTCCCGTCCTGATTGTTGCTCGACTGGCCAATCCGCTAGCAACTCCGCTGGTAGCCACGTTCGCTTCCGTGCTGACCATTCTCGGAGTTTTCCAGTTTTCCGTCCAAAACCTGACATGGGTCGCCGCTTGTAATCGATCCTTCACGCTGTTGATTATTTGGGTAACGGCAATCCTCTGTCTGCGACGGCAGCAGGATGAATCTGAGCTGCGCGCGGTGTATCAGGATATCGAGCAACAAGTGCAGCAGCGAACGGCCGATCTCGCGCACGCCAATAAGGACTTGGAAGCCTTGCGGGCCGAAGCCGTGTCACAACTTGCGGCGCTAGTGAAGTCGTCCGATGACGCAATTATCGGTATGAGCCTGACCGGCGCGGTACAAAGCTGGAACGCCGGCGCAGTGCGTGTCTACGGCTATCTTCCGGCTGAGATCATTGGGCGGTCCATCTCGGTGCTATGCCCGCCCGATCGACTCGATGAAGTGCCGACAATGCTGGACCGAATCGCACGGGGCGGGCACGTACGAAACGTGGAAACCATCCAGCGGCGCAAGAAAGGCAAGCTGATAGACGTGTCATTGACCGTCTCACCGGTAAAGGATAGCGAGGGGCTGGTAATCGCCGCGTCGGCGATTGCACGCGACATCACCCAACGCAAACGAATTGAGGCTGCTTTGCGCGAAAGCGAGGCGCGGTTTCGAATGATGGCAGATACAGCGCCGGTGATGGTGTGGATGGCCGGACCCGATACTAATTGCACGTTCGTCAATAAACGGTGGCTCGAGTTCACAGGACGGAGCTTGGAAGAAGAAATCGGTGAAGCCTGGATTACCGGTGTGCACCCGAATGATCTGGCACGGTGCCACGAAACTTATCAGTCCTCGTTTAGGACGGAACAGCCGTTTACGATGGAATACCGACTGCGGCGGAGAGACGGTGAATATCGGTGGCTCCTCGACACGGGCGTTCCGCTATTCGAGCCCACCGGCCGCTTCGGTGGGTATATCGGGACGTGCATTGATCTCACAGAGCGTAAGGAGATGGAAGATCAACTCCGCAAGACGCTGAAGGAAAAGGAAAGCCTGCTTCGTGAGGTGCATCATCGAGTTAAAAACAATCTACAAGTGATTTCAAGTTTGCTCAATCTCCAGATGGTCTCGATCAAAGACCCGCAGATCACCCAGTTGTTCCGCGAGTGCCAGGTGCGGATCACGTCGATTGCGCTGCTCCATGAAACTCTGCATCGGTCGAGCGATCTTTCACGCATCAGCATGGGTGAGTATATGCGGACGCTCACGGGGCATCTCTTTCGTTCCTACGGCGTGGATAACAGCAAGATCCGCTTGGTGTTGAACATCGATGAGGTTGACCTCGACGTCGACACAGGGTTGACATGCGGTTTGATCATCGATGAGCTGGTGTCCAATTGCCTCAAACATGCATTTCTGAACGGTCGCCAGGGCCAGATCACGATCGACTTGTACGTCCACGATGACGAGACCTATACGCTACGGGTCGGAGACGATGGTATTGGAATTCCCAAAGACGGACGATTGAACAATCCGGATTCGCTCGGCCTCGAACTCGTCAGCTTAATGGCGGAAAAACTTGACGGCACTATAGATTTACAAAGCGGGGATGGAACCGAATGGCAGATTCGATTCCGCCCGCTGCGCTACCAGGAAAGGATGTGACGCATGGATCAGGCAACCATTCTTGTAGTCGAGGACGAGACGATTGTGGCAAAGGATATCCAGCAGACCCTCTGTCGTCTGGGCTATGACGTGCCAGCGACCGCGACGTCCGGAGAGGAAGCGCTCCGCAAGACTGGTGAAATCAAGCCGGACCTTGTGGTCATGGATATCGTGCTCAAAGGACCTATGGATGGAGTGGACACGGCACACGAATTGCGGAAACGCTATGATGTGCCGGTCGTCTATCTTACGGCTTACGCGGACGACCATACGCTTCGGCGCGCGAAGGCGACGGAGCCGGCCGGCTATTTACTCAAACCGTTTCAGCCGAGTGAACTCCGGCCCACGATCGAAATGGCGCTCTATCGGTCTCACATGGACCGCCATATGAAAGAGAGCCTGCGGTGGCTCGCGACAACTGTCCGCTGCGTCGAAGACGGGGTGATCACAACGGATCGCACCGGCCTGATTACATACCTGAATCCTGCTGCCGAACTGCTGACCGGATGGGACCATCGCGTTGCGATGGGACATCCGCTGGAGATAGTCTTCGCACTGCAGGGCTGCGGGTCCGGCGAGGGAAGCCCCAATGACGCAGTCCAGGCGATCGGACAGTGCTGTATTGTTCCAATTGAAAGCCGAGTGCTCATCGCGAAGGACGGCTCCCGATGCCTGGTTCAAGGCCGTGCTGCTCCTGTGGTCACTGAACAGGGAGGAATCATCGGGGCGGTGGTGGTGTGTCATGCGCTGGCCGAACAAGCCGTGCGGCAATTCAGTCAGCTTCCATCTGAAACGGTAGAGGAAGAGCACCATCTCTCCTATGCGAAGGGTGTAATTAACCTCTGCGCCTGGTGCAAGCGGGTTCCAGACGGATCGGGGGAGTGGTACGACTTGCATACCTTTATTACGGAACGATCTGGAGTGCAATTCAACGGGGGATTGTGCCCGGATTGCATGGAGCGCTGTTTCCCCCCGGATCATACGCCATCGCCGTCTGAGTCCTGAAGGCGAAAGACGGGTTCCCTCGCAGCGCGCGGCAGTGTATGATGGGCAGCCGCATGCGAACCCATCGCCGATTCCTGTGTAAAGGATTCCTGTTTGCCAGCTGGATTGTGCTGGGGCTAGTAACAACTTCCGTTCCCGCGACACTGCCCAACGACCTCGTCAAACATGAATTATTCGGTCCTGTCAAAACGGTCGTGACCAAACATTCGCAGCTTCGCACCGTCCATCAGTTTGACCGCAGCGGCCGTCTGGTCGAAGTGGAATTGGTCCCGACCAACGAAGCGGACTTGTCCCGCTACGTCTTCAGTTATGATGCGTCAGGTCGTCTGATCGAAGAAGATACGGTCGAAGCGGATGGGCATGTACTCTATAAAAAACTCTATCGATACGGGAACGACGGACATGGTCGGGAATCCGCGGTCGTCGCGACAACGGAGGGCGGTACGCTGGCTCACGCCCTTTTCAGGCTCTACGACAACCGCGGCGTTTTGGTCGAAGAAATTGAGATTAGCGGAAGCGAGACTATCGAGAAATCACTCTACGACGTGCGAGGCAACCTAGTCTATACCGGACGATACTTCCATGGTCGGTTGGTGCTTGAAGCAACCCACCATCACGATCCCCTTGGGCGTCTTAAGGAGAGCCGGTTTTATTCGAGTGATGGAAATCTGATGCGCAATGATCTGTATCGGTACAACGAGGCGGGCCAGCGCATTGAACAACAGAGCGAGTTTCTTCGGAGCGCACATCTGCGTAAGTCGATCGTGACCTACCACCTTGACCAGGCAGGAAATTGGACGAAAGAAACGATTCAGCGCTGGACTGAAAAAAATGGAACCGTTGCTTTGAGTGAGACTACGGTAAGTCGAGAACGGCAGATCACCTACTACTAACCCCGGCCATCTTAACCCCGCGAGTTCTCCTGCTAGCTGGTCACGGCACCTTCCGATGCGGAGGAGACGTGTCTCGAATATTTCGCCATCACGCCTGAGGTATAGCGGGGCATTGGTTGTTTTATTTTCTTCAACCGAGCAGTCATTTCCTTCTGCGTCAGTTTGACGTCCAGCCTACGTTTGGCGATATCGAATATGATCGCGTCGCCATTTTTCACGGCGGCGATCGGCCCGCCTTTCACGGCTTCCGGCGCGACATGCCCGGCCATCAGCCCGTGCGTCGCACCGGAAAACCGCCCATCGGTAAGCAGCGCGACCGACTCGCCGAGTCCGGCTCCGACGATCGCTGCGGTCACGCCGAGCATCTCGCGCATGCCTGGCCCGCCTGAGGGGCCTTCGTAGCGGATCACGACGACATCGCCGGCCTTAATTTGGTTGGCCTTCACGGCGACGAACGCATCTTCTTCCCGATCGTAGACCTTTGCGGGACCCCGGAACTTCATCATGGAGTGCCCGGCCACTTTCACGACGCAGCCTTCGGGCGCGAGGTTGCCCTTTAAGATCACCATTCCGCCTGTCGGCTTGATCGGGTTCGAGAATGGTCGCAACACCTGTTGCCCAGGTTTTTCCTTGGCTTTACCGGCCTCTTCGCCGATGGTTCTGCCAGTGACGGTCAGCTGATTGGCATGCAGAATACCAGCATCCACCAGCCGCTTGGCGACAAGCGTGGTGCCGCCTGCGGTGAATAGGTCCGCTGCGGTGAAACGGCCCCCCGGCTTGAGATCGGCAAGTAACGGCACCTTACGGTTGATTTTGTCGAAATCGTCGATGGTGAGTTTGATACCCATTTCACGGGCCACCGCGAGCAGGTGCAACACGGCGTTCGTCGACCCACCGGTTGTCGCGACCGATGCAATCGCATTCTCGAGCGACTTGCGGGTGATGATTTGCTTGGGCCGCAGATCATTCTTGATCAGCTCCATGACCATCCTGCCGCACTCGAACGCGACATCGTCCTTGTGCGCATCCATGGCGGGCACACCGTTGCGACCCATTGGAGAGATACCAAGGAACTCGAAGGCAATGGCCATCGTATTGGCAGTGAACTGTCCACCGCAAGCGCCAGGTCCTGGACACGCATGGTCTTCCAGATCCTTGAGCTCAGCATTTGTCATCTTGCCAGAAGCATGTTTACCCACGGCTTCGAAAACGTCCTGAATAGTCACGTCGTGGCCTTGAAACTGCCCCGGCATGATCGAACCGCCATAGAGCATCACGGACGGCAGATTAAGCCGGGCGAGCGCCATCACCGTCCCAGGAATCGTTTTGTCACAACCGGAGAGTGCCACAACCGCATCAAACAAGTGGCCACGTGCCACGAGTTCGATCGAGTCCGCAATCACTTCGCGGCTGATCAGCGACGCCTTCATGCCTTCAGTCCCCATCGAAATGCCGTCCGATACGGCGATAGTATTGAATTCGATCGGAGTCCCACCGGCGGCGCGGATACCGGCCTTCACCCGCTCCGAAAGCCGGCGCAAATGGAAATTGCAGGGCATCACCTCAATCCAAGTGTTGGCGACGCCGACGATCGGTTTCGACAGATCTTCATCCGTAAACCCGACTGCTTTCAGCATCGCGCGGGCCGGCGCGCGGCCTGGGCCAACTAGAAGATCATGACTTTTGAGCTTCAACTCTTTCGGCATGATGTTGTCACGTTCCTTTTTTTCTCTCGTCCTTAGATCTTGACTTTTGTATTAGTCACATGAGGGTTACTGCACAGACATGTTGCTCGGAGGAGAGGGAGGGACGGCGCCGCCGGAACCCTCATGAGGATTTTTCCCGTGAGGATTGGCACCATATGGCATCGTGCCCCCATGCGGTGCCCCGTGGCCCATGGCCCCTCCTTTGTGCTGCTGCATCACCTTCTCATGTTCAGCTTTTTCCTTTGCGCGCTGCTCAGGGGTCAGCAGACCCAGGACTTCACGGCGTGTCTTGATAGAGGTCATACGCAGCGCAACCTGAAGATCTTCGCTCTGTTTCAGCTTGGCTTCAATCGCGCCGAGATCGGACTTCTCATCATCGGTGAGTGCTTTCAGTTCGCGTTCGGCGATTTGGATATCGGCCTCTGCCTTGATACGCGCCTTGTCGAGATTCAACTGTGTATCCTTCAGCTTAGCGAGTTGATCGGCAGTGAGTCCGATGTCCTTCTCATGTTTGAGAAGATGCCTGATCAGATGGCCAGTGCCGCTGTGCATCATGCCTTTGCCATAGCCCCCCATGGCACCGTGGGCGCCGCTGACATGTCCATCTTTGCCGTAGTAGCCAGGCTCATTCGCCCACGTACCCGAGACTCCAATCGCCAGCATACCGGCTAGCGATACGCCGAGTGTCGCCATCATCTTAGTTCTTCGCTTCATGAGTTCCTCCTTTAATTGTTAAGGCCGCTGAATAGAGTGTGAGATGGAATAATTATGCATAGTGAGTCCCTTCGTCCTTCAGCCCATCGAAAAGGAATTGAACACCCGAAGCGACCAGCAGGAGAGCCATGAGTGGGTAGCATTGTTCGTGTCGTGCTCAGCCATTTGGAGCCGATGGCGCCGAACGCCGTGTGTGTAGATTGCCACACCGACCAATGCAACGCAAGCGCGAGCAACAACCCTAGGCGATGAAGGTTGGAACCGTTGCAACGGGATGATCGGCACTATCGCTCATCCCTGTTGCGCCTTGGCGATCACTTCTTCTCGCGGGTCCTGATGCGGCTGCTTGGCGAGCTGTTCATACAGTTTCCGCTCATCGTCCGACATCGATGAGGGCATGACGATCTGCAAGGTGAGGAACAAATCCCCATTGCTGCCGGACGCCGTTGGCAACCCCTTTCCCTTAAGACGCAATTTGCCGTCCGCACGGCTGCCGGCCGGAATTTTCACACGCACCGGCTCGCCCAATGTCGGTGCCATCACATCGGCCGTTGGCTCCTGGCTGCCCCTTCCCGCCCACGCGCACTCTGGTTCCATCGAGCACGCCAGCCGGAATTTTCACTTCGATCGTGTTCGACTCCATGCGGGTGCCGGAGCCAAGGCAGGCCTGGCAGGTCCGCCCCCGTATGGTCCCGCTTCCACGGCAGGTGGTACAGGGGACCGGTTCCATTAAATTGACTCGTTTGATGACACCGGACAGCACTTCCCGTAAAGACAGCTCGACGTCGGTTTCCAGATCCTCACCTTGTGAGGCAAACCCACGCGGCGCGCCGCCTCGTGCCCGTCCGCCGAACAGGTTCTCAAATATGTCGGCAAACGGCTCACCGCCAAAGGCACTGCCGCTTTCTCTACCCCCGAATCCCCGGGCCCCCGCTTGTTGCCGAGCCTTTTCGAACGCCTCGGCTTGCTCCCATTGCGCACCGTATTGATCGTACTTTTTGCGTTTGTCCGGATCGGAGAGTACTTCCTGGGCCTCGTTCAGCTCCTTGAACTTCTTTTCCATCTCTGTCTTCTTGGCGCCGCTGTGCATGTCGGGATGGTACTGGCGCGCTAGGCGTCGATAGGCCTTCTTGATGTCGTCGGTGGATGCCGTTCGGGCAAGACCGAGAACCTGATAGTAGTCGCGTGGAGTGGTGGCCATGAGAAGAGAAATAGTCTTTTCTTACGGGGAATCAAGGCCAGCTTACGGGGTCATCTATCTCATTGCAAGAGCCGAACTGTGGGTCAGCGGGGGACGGCGGTCTTGGCCCTCGCCGTCATCTTGCAGTAGGAACAGACTTCGGCGGTGGTGGGTTGGCCGCAGGCTGAGCAGGGATGCAGGGCCGACTGATCTCTTTCCGCCATAGTCTTAGGGGATGCCTCTGGCTTACTCTGTTTGTCGAGGAACCCCCAATAGAACACTTGCTTGGTGCCTGGCGATTCCGTCTCAAGCCGGTTCAGCACTTCCTTATAAAGGAGCGTGCGAGCACCCTTGGCCATTGGACATTCATCGACGATGTAGTCGATCTTATTGAGGACGCAGTAGGCTGCGAGTTCGCGTTCCGTCAAGCGATAAAGCGGCTTCACTTTCTTGGCGAAGCCTTCCACCGAGGCGGGGAGTGAGGGACCTTGCTTGTGAAGATACTCGTCCTGCCAATGCAGCACGTTGCCGAGCAGACGGGCGGCTTCGTCATCCAAATTGTGGCCGGTCGCCATCACGTTGTAACCATGCTCGATGGCTGCGCGGTTGAATTGATACCGTTTGATCGTGCCGCATGTCGAACAGGTTGGGCGATGGACCAGCATCGCGAGTTCACTGATCCCGGCCCCTTTTTCTTGCTCGACCGTATGAATGTGCAGCGCCGCGCCATGCGAGCCGGCTACGGTCTCTGCAAAAAAGACAACTTTTCTATACGACGATTCCGAATAGTCGACGATCCCCAGGTTCACATAGAGGGCGTCGGCCTTGTAGCCCAGCTTCAGCAGAATATCCCACAGAGCCAAGCTGTCTTTCCCGCCTGAGACTGCTACGAGAATGCGGTCTTCCTTTCCGAACATCTTCTGGGACTTAATCGCCTTGGCTACTTGGTCATGGACGAAGCCATTGAAGCAGCCGTTGCAGAAGGCCGCATTGTGGCGGGGCAACTTAATTGCAGCTTTTGTTTTGCACTTGGTACAGTTCATAGGTGTCCCCGATCATACGGGCAGCATCGCGTTGATTGCAAATAGGGAAAGGCTATCCGCGGAATCCAGTCATCCCACGGATCGGCTTGAGTATCGGCAGCAGCATTACCATCTGCATTCGCATTTGCAAAGAAGTATGGTATTAGGGGAGACTGTGCAATTGACAAAACCCATGGGAGTTGTGTTGCGTGGTGTGTTAAGATCCTCGAAGTTTTCGATCCGAATCTTCTAGTTGACATAATCATCCTTATCAGACAATGAATTTTGAACTTCTAGGCCGTATCAACAAAGAATTATCAATTACCGGTAGCGTGTTCTATGAGGCGATTCTCGCTGTTTCCGAACGGGTGAACCGGAAGGTCCAGATTATTCGACTTCACTGGCACGCATCGATGATACTCCAACAGATGGAACATCTGACTGGCGAAATCGGTCAACAGATTGTCGACCAGGTCTCCCGACGATTCTTGAGCAGGAACCAACCCGACTCCGGACTAAGCACGCTCGACGCAACGCTGAGTCACGCAACAGCTCGCGTCCATGAGTTGAAGCAGTCGCTTGTCCAGGTCGATGCGCAAATCCGCGAACTCAAACTTGAAGCGATTCATGAAGACTTGCTCTCCCTTCAACAAGACTTGAGTCTTCGAGCGGCAGGCATTGAACGGCTGACGATCACCCGCGGCGCGGCTGCGGTGGGACAGCCAATCCGTGCGCTGCCTCGATCATCCTCGGTGCACCTCGCAACAGTTTTACGGGGGCCTTTCCTGCTAGCTCCGGCCGATGATCTTGTTTTCCGGCACGACGATATCGTCGTGTTGATTGGAGCCCAGTCGGAATTGGACCAGGTGACGGCGTGGTTTACGAGTCAATCCCCGATTAAAACCCCAGCAGCCATATCTATTTAAGATGGTAGGCACATTGCTGCTTATTCGATAGAATAACGTTAGAGATTAATTGTAGCGTTACTCATGACTCGGTATCAAACAGTCTCGCGCTTGTCGATCATCCTATTGGTCTTCAGTGTATTTCTGCCGTCAACCACTGCAGCAGAAGTGCCTACCGCCGCCGCGTTGACTGACTCGCCTGGCATCCGGATGCTGGAAGAAATCCAGACCGTCATTACCGACCTGGCCGAACAGGCCAAACCCTCGGTGGTAAACCTCTTCCCTCTTCCAAGCTCAGGCCGACCACGCGAAGGGCCGGGTGACCGCACACCGAATTCGTCTGGCTCCGGCTCCGGCCTTATTGTCGACAGCGACGGCCACATCGTCACGAATAACCATGTGGTCGGCGATGCCGTTGAGATCGAAGTGCGGCTCTCCGACAAAACCAAACTGATCGCGCAAGTGATCGGCAAGGATCCAGACACCGACCTCGCGCTGCTCAAAGTTACGGCAGATCGGCCCCTGCCCAGTGCGCGATTTGGCGATTCCACCACCGTCAAAGTCGGTCAATGGGTGCTCGCAGTGGGCAATCCCTTTGGGCTTGACCGTACAGTAACCCTCGGTGTCGTGAGCGGCATCGGGCGGGAGAACGTCAATCTGTCGCGCTACGAAAACTTCATTCAAACCGATGCATCGATCAATCCGGGCAATTCCGGCGGCCCACTGTTCAACCTCCGCGGTGAGGTGATCGGTATTAACACGGCGATCATCAACTTCGCCCAGGGCATCGGGTTTGCCATTCCGTCGAATATGGCTAAGCAGGTCATTGACCAGTTGTTAGCAAAGGGCAAGGTCGTACGAGGATGGCTTGGTGTCGGCATTCAACCGTTGACGGCTGAGTTAGCGAAGAAGTTCGGTGTCACGGAAGGTGAAGGGGTGCTGGTCAATGAGGTCTTCGAGAAAGATCCAGCGGCGGCGGCAGGGATTAAGCCCGGTGACATTATCGTCAAAATCGATGGCGCGGTAGTCGATTCACCGAATAAGCTGTCGCGGCTGATCGGCACGCTCGCCCCTGGCGCTACGTCGAAGATTGAAGTAGTCCGAGACCTCAAGCATCTGACTTTGGATGTCCCACTGAGTGAGCGCCGCGATGCCGCGGTTGTGGCGTCAATCCCGCAGGCCAGATCGGAGATGAAATTGGGTCTTGATGTGCAAGACCTCACGGCGGGATTGGCGGACAAGTTCAAACTGCGCGAGTCGAAAGGCGTACTCATCACCAAAGTAGAATCCAGCAGCTTGGCTCAAGCCGAAGGCCTCCGGGAAGGCGACCTCATCAAGGAAGTGAACCGCGCAGAAGTCTCCTCTGTCGGGGAATTCACCTCCGCTATCTCGCGGGTCCGGCGCGGTGACACGGTGTTGCTCCGAGTGCTTCGGGAAAACCGCGCATTCTACGTCGTCCTCAAGTCCACCGATTGATGCGCCTTAGTGCGCCGCCACGGCGTGCTGTTCCGCTTTGTGCTGCTCGATGATCTTTGTAGCCAGCTCGCGCGGCACTTCGTCATAGCGGGCAAAATCCATCACATAGCTTCCCCGCCCGCCCGTCATTGCATTGAGCACCGGCGCATATTTAAGCAGTTCCGCGAGCGGCACGAGCGCCTTAATCTGCTCGGCATGGTCGTTCGCATTCACGGACAGGATGCGGCCACGTCGCGCGTTTAAGTCTCCCATCACCGCTCCTACCGCATCGGTCGGCGCATCAATCTCGACCGTCATCATCGGCTCGAGTAGCACCGGATGTGCGGTTTCCATCGCCTTTTTAAAGGCCATCGACCCTGCGATCTTGAACGACATTTCGGACGAGTCGACCACGTGGTAGGACCCGTCATAGACGGCCACGCGCACATCGACGACGGGAAACCCGCTCAAGGCCCCTTCATGCATCGCC
>JACPZN010000020.1 GCA_016195505.1 Nitrospirota bacterium
CGCTCGTCTTTCTTTCGATCAATGCCCACCTGGTCGTCGTGGCGGCCATTGTCACAAGTTACGACGCCATTCCACCATTTGGGGCGACGCTCTCTTCTGCGATCGGTGAGGAAGTGATCGAGCTGTCTCGGCATATGTTTGTGATTGCCTTGCAGCTGGCGGCGCCGGTGCTCGTCGCGATGGTCCTCATCAATCTTCTGTTGGCCATGTTGGGGCGGGCAGTGGCGCAGGTCAACGTGTTTGTCTTGAGCTTTCCCATCACCATCATGGGAGGGCTACTGGTGCTGGGCCTGGCGTTACCCTACACCGTCTTGCTGTTTGAACGGGAATTTATGGGATTGCACGACACCATTGAACGGTTGTTGAGGATCCTCGGACATGGCTGAAGACAGCGACAACAAGACAGAACCGGCGAGTGAGAAAAAGAAAGCGGATGCCCGCCGGAAGGGCAATGTCGCAGTGAGCCGCGATGTGACGACCGCGGCCCTTCTTTGCGCAGGCATCGGTCTTCTGGCTCTGCTGGCCGGTCCGGGCATGCATCAGCTGACCGATGTGACCCGTTTGGGTCTCTCGATGTCGTTTAACCCCGTGATCCATGCCAGCCTGACGATCGACCATATTCATGCATTGCTCATGGAGTACGGTCTCACGAGCCTGCTGCTAATGCTGCCGTTCATGGCGGGGTTGGCGCTGGTCGGCATCGGCGCCTCCCTCGCTCAGACAGGATTTCTCTGGAAGTCAGACTTTCCGTGTGACATCAGCCGGTTGGACCCCATCAAGGGCTTCGGCCGCCTCTTTTCTCTCCGGTCGGTCTCGGAGCTGGTCAAGGCCTTGCTCAAAATCGCGATCATCGGCGGCATCGGCGGATTGGTGCTGGGACAGGATCTTCCGCGTCTTCCGGAGCTCGTCCACTATGACCTATGGGGGCTCCTGACTGTCATGGGGTGGCTGACATTCAAAGTGGCGAGCGTCATCACGGGGGCGATCATCGTGGTCGCGGGGGCGGACTTTCTCTATCAACGGTACGAATGGGAGCGGTCCCTGCGGATGACCCATCAAGAGGTGAAAGAAGAACATCGCGACGCAGAAGGCGATCCGATGATCAAGAGCCGGGTGCGGACCGTTCAACGCGACATGATGCGAAAACGCATGATGGCGGCCGTGCCGACAGCAGATGTCGTCGTAACGAATCCGACACATCTTGCCGTCGCGCTTAAATATGACACGGCGAACATGTCTGCGCCCATCGTCGTCGCGAAGGGCGCCGGTCACCTCGCGGAACGGATTCGTGCGGTGGCCAGACAGCATGGGGTCGCCGTCGTCGAGAACAAGTTTGTGGCCCGGACACTCTATAAACTCGTCGACGTCGGCAGGGAAATCCCCGTCGATCTGTATCGGGCTGTGGCGGAGATTCTTGCGTTTGTGTTTCGCGCTCGAGGGCTCACGTCTGAGCAGGTCACCCGGTAAGGGGCAGGGAGAGCATGGCGTCAGAAACCAAAACATTGTCCCCTTCGTCGTTCATCAAGCACCCGGACATTCTGGTGTCGCTGGGCGTCGTGGGCGTCATCATGCTGATGATCCTGCCGCTTCCCAGATTTTTTCTGGATCTTCTGCTGGCCTTCAACATCACGGTGTCGGTGATCATCCTACTCGTGGGGCTGCAAGTGCGGCGTCCTATCGAGTTTTCGGCTTTTCCTTCCATTCTCCTGATCGTGACGTTGTTCCGCCTGTCGCTCAACATTGCGTCCACGCGGCTGATTCTCCTGCACGGGAATGAAGGCGCAGGCGCAGCAGGGGAGGTCATTCGGGCATTTGGCAGTTTCGTCGTAGGTGGGAACTACACGGTCGGCCTTGTCGTGTTCTCGATCCTGGTCGTCATCAACTTCGTCGTCGTGACGAAAGGCGCCGGCAGGGTCGCCGAAGTGGCGGCTCGGTTCACCTTGGACGCGATGCCGGGCAAGCAGATGAGTATCGATGCCGATTTGAATGCCGGACTAATTAACGAGACGGAAGCGAGGCGGCGGCGGCGAGAGATCTCGGAAGAAGCCGATTTCTACGGTTCCATGGACGGGGCCAGCAAGTTCGTCCGGGGCGACGCCATCGCCGCCGTGGTCATCATCCTGGTGAACATCATCGGCGGCTTGACGATCGGGGTGTTGCAGCAGGGCATGAGTTTGGCCGCGGCGGCCCAGGTGTATACGCTCCTGACGGTCGGCGAAGGGC
>JACPZN010000238.1 GCA_016195505.1 Nitrospirota bacterium
GCCCCCTGAGGAGAATCAAGCGGGAAGCCATCCGGCGCACGTTGTCTGAAGTGACCAACCACCGAGAACAAGCAGCCAAGCTGTTAGGTATCAGCCTCCGCGCTCTGCAATATAATAAAATCAAAGAATACGATATCAGAGATTAAAGTTCCTTTCCACGGTTTCATACGCTACCAAATCGCCCGTCCCTGTCTGATTCGCAGATCTTCCGCCTCTATGCGTGCCTCATCGGGTGAGATCGTTTCTCGTTCTGCAAGAAATGCACGCTCCACCATCAGCCTCAAGGCGAAATCTGCAAAGCCTGCATGCCTCGGTTATGCACGAGTCGATCCGATTCATCCCCTGCCGTCAACAAGACCATAAGTCCTCAATTTCTATTGAGACCGCTCATCATCGCAGCATCGTTCATCCACGGCATTCCCCATGCAATGGCGTGGGTGTATGGAAAACATTCTCCTTGCCCCGGAGGGCATAGTTATGAAACTGAGGACCCAACATAGGATTGCAGTCGGATTGATCAGCATGGCGATGGTCGTCATAACCGGCTGTGCTCAACCTCCCATCGGACAGTTAGCGGCGGCACAGAAAGCCGTTGATGCTGCAAAGGCAGCTGGTGCGACTGAGTACGCGAAAGAGGACTTCATCGCGCTCGAACAGCAATTTGCGCTCGCAAAGGACGAGTTGGCCAAGCAAGAAAAAGTCCTCTCCATTTTTCGGTCCTACAGCGATGCGGACAAGATGCTAGCCAAGATCGTCGAGTCCAGTGGGCATGTTGCAGTCAAGGCGGCACAGAACAAAGAAGCGGCCAAGACGGCAGCCCTCGCCATGGAAAAAGAAGCCCAGCAGGTCGTGGCTTCGGCTAAAGAACTTATAGCGAAGGCACCGACAGGAAAAGAACGGGCAGGTGTGGAGACAATCAAGCAAGATCTCGGCGGCTTGGAAACAAGTCTCAACGCAGTACAGCAGCTCATCGAGAAGGGCGACTATCTTGGGGCTGAGGTCCAAGCCAAAGCGGTGAAAGAAAAAGGCGCAGCCGTCGCTGAGGAAATCCAACACGCGATAGAGAAGACTACAGGAAAGAAACCCACTGCTCGTGGGTAAGGCACGTTGGACCATCATGACACTCGACGAATCTTATCAAACCGCTCGACATGCGAAGCCGGTCCGATGCCCACGGTGCCGAAAATCTTCTCTGGTTCTCATGTTCGATTCCCCGGCTCGGGGCATGGTCTGTCCACACTGCCACGAGAAGTTGATCACGCTTAGAAAGCATGCTTCTGGCTCGGCGTGTAATCGAGGCATTGCATCGCCGCACATACGAAAGAAAAAGCCAGCCACATGCCCACGATGTGGGGAGGTGGCGAATGTGTTGTTGTTCGACTCTCCCTTGGCGGGAATGGTCTGCAATGGGTGCCATGATGATCTCGTGTATTTCCGTCAAGAAGTTGCCGGGCTGATTCCCAATGGACGGTGAGAGTGGTCAGCGTTTCCAGGAAGGCAATAATGAGGAGATGATGCAGAACAAAAAATCCGACAAACGGTCTCTTTTCGCGAAAGTCTTGGCGGGAAGCTGCGTAGCGGCCCTCGGTACGACGATGGCGTCGGAGTCTGTCTTCCCCATGACCATCTTCTCCGTCACAGTGCTGGCGATCGTTTCCATATTCCTACAGGTGTGGAGGTAAGTCGACCGATGGCGCGAGCAAACGAGCAGCCTCTTCCGGGTCGTCACCGGAAAAACATGAAAACGGCGCCAAGCCGGAGACAGGTGGGACTGTTAGAGGTGCTCGCTTATCTGGCAGCTATTGTCGTGGCCGTCGGCAGTGTCGTGAGAGGATGGGATTTCAACCTTCTTATCGCTTCGATCATGCTGGTCGTCGCCTATGCGGTGCTTCGCGATGTCAGGGGGCTGAGCCGGTCGGAGACTCAGAATGAGCAGGCTCAGTCGTCCGAAACAAAACTTTCACTCCAGAAGGTTCTACGAGGAGGACGGGCACAGCCACAGAGTCAGCAGATATCTTTCCAACATGGCGAGACACGGAAGTTCCAGGAATTCGTCCGGTGGGTACGATCCCTACAGCACACAAGTCAGAAAGGAACGACCCATGAGTCCAATGGGGTTAGCAAAGCGTGAGCGGTTGATCGACGTCGGCCCCGCAGGATTCCATCCGCCGTCGGCCATGGAACTCGGTGTGACGCATCCCGACTCCGGATTCGGGTTGTTCTACGGTCACCACGCGCCGGCGGATGAGGTGATCGCCGAGGCAGCCAGGCAGCTGTACACGAGCAAGAATCCTACGATCTTTCCGGGCCCCTTGTATCTCTGGGCCTGGAATGCTGACTGGATTGCCAAAGGACAGGCATTGTTGCGTCTCGCCGCGGAAATCCCGGATGTGATGATTATCCCGATGCCGGATTATCGGCCCAAATACCCCAAGATCGATCCAGAAGAAGGGATTAACCCCAACCATCCCAATCTCACCATCTGGGCGAATAAGATCGAAGTCGCACTTTTCATCGGCATCCATTGCCACTATGCCAATCTCGCGTTGCGCATGGTGCGGGCAGGAACGAATTGTCTGACGGTGGCGTTCTGCCACGATATTCATGAGGACGCTATGCTCAGCGTGCAGGACCTTGACGTGAAGCAGATGGACCATATCATCGAGATCTTCAAGACCGTCCGGAAGGAATTGGGCATTGAAATGCCCAAGGACGGGAAAACTGTGCGCCTGACCGACACCCAAGTCCTGGCGAATCACGGGATCAAAATGGTGAATCCCAGGCCGGCATGAACGTTGTGGTCGGTTTCGGAAAGAAGGGCCGAGATGAACAGGAGCGCGCGAACATGGCGACGACAATCGGAAGCTCGGATGAGCCACCATCACGCATGCACAGTTCATCCAACGAAGCATGGATCACCCGAATCACTCGGCTTCAAGAGACTCTGGCATTCTGCCCCACAGATAGCTTGGCGAGAAGTGAGCTGGCAACGTTGTTGGAACAGTTAGATCAACCAGAAGAGGCCTTGGTTAATTGGAACGCGGTGCTGGCCTCCAATCCCAACAATCTCAAAGCGCGTGAGGGAGTGGCTCGCTGTCGGCAGCGAACAGGGCGGCCGCACCAGTCCAACCGATGAAAGAGGATCACACGTGCCGACGATCTGGGGCAGCCTCGAACGAATTGAGACGGTTCGCTCTAACGCTCGGTGGATTCAGACGAGAGTCACCTTGCCTGGAGGCTCGGTGATCCGTGTGCGCACCTGTGTGGGGGCGCAGGCCCTCGTTGCTCGGGGGATTGAACGGGTTGACCTCTCTACTCTTTGCGCTGGCGAACTCGTGGAGGTCAGCTTCCATTACGGTCGTGACGGTCTCATGGAGGCAGAAACCATCTATATCCAACCGGAGCATGCTGCCGTATAGGGTAAGCAATCGAGAAAAACCGTTCAAAGGATCGACCGGCATATTGAAAAGGAGCATGCCGGCTGGCTGGAAACGGAACGGAGCGACGGCATCGTGTTTCCAATCGATTCGACCATCGGACTATGCGAAGAGAGAATGCTGATCAATACATCAGGTCGCGGTTAATAGAAGGAGGGAGAATGAAAGCTGTGACAGCAAAGCAGCGTTACAGGATACTGCTCGTGAGTCTTGGCGCATTGGCTATCCTAGCGGGCTGCAGCGGCCGCAAAGTTACGACATCGGCGGAAGATCAGAGTCTGTTGCAAAGGGAACAAGCGAAGACGCAGTCGATGCCGGCCGAATCGGCGACATCGCCCGAAACGATGCGGATGACCGAGCCGATAATCGCGTCCCCTCTATCACCACAAGGCCAGCCTGAGGGAGCCATACAGCCGGCCCCTGCAACTCAGGGCCGATCACCCGCTTCTCAGGTGATTGCAGCGGCGACGCTGCCCCCAGGTGGGCTCGGCGACGTCTTTTTCGATTTCGACCGGTTTACGCTACGACCGGAGGCGAAAGGCACGTTAGAGGCGAATGCGCGGTTTCTCCA
>JACPZN010000227.1 GCA_016195505.1 Nitrospirota bacterium
ATGCCCGATATATGGAGCCTAAGCTGACGGATGAGGACTTCAACGACATTGTTGCGTCGTGCTTGTATTTCATCGATGTTAAGGCAGATAACCATGGGATCAAGATTGAAAAAGAGTTGGCGCCTGACCTACCTCGTGTCATGCTGGACCGGCAACAGATCAAGCAGGTCCTGCTCAATCTTCTCCTCAATGCCATGGCCTCGATGGCAACATCGGGAGGACGCTTGCGCGTCCAGACCCGTAAGGTAGTGAAGCCGGGAGGGAAGGTCTGGGCCCACATCGAGATCGAAGATACCGGAGAAGGAATCCAGGATACGAATCTCGAACACATATTCGACCCGTTTTTCACGACGAAACACGAGAGCGGAGAACACGAAGGAACGGGACTTGGCTTGACGATCGTCCATCAAATTATTCAAGAACATCATGGTGAAATCCTGGTGAAGAGCTCGGTCGGTGTCGGCACCACGTTCTTCGTGAGCCTGCCCGCGTTACCTGCATAACCGCCAACACCCTATGGACACCAGTATGAAAAAACGAGTGCTGTTGATCGATGATGAGGCTCGGGTGAGGACCTCATTGAAAGCGGTGCTAGAGCCGACCTACGAAACGATCCAAGCCGCCGATGCGCAGGAAGGCCTTGAGCTCTTTCGGAAAGAAGCCACCCACCTGGTCCTTCTGGACGTCATTCTGCCGGGCACTGACGGACTGTCGGTTCTCCAAACCATGCGCGCCGAAGGCCGTACGGCACCGGTGATCATGCTGACGGGGACGAAATCAGTCAAAACCGCCGTCGATGCGATGAAGTTCGGCGCGGCCGACTATCTTTCAAAACCCTTCGATGTGGAGGAACTACGCATTATCGTCGAGCGCGCGCTCAATGACCAGGAACTGCAACAAGAGGTCAAACAACTCCGTGCGCAAGTCGTTCGACGTTATGCCTTTCACAACCTGATCGGCAAGAGCCCATCGATGCAAGATATCTACACCAAGATCGAACAAGTCGCCGATAGCCGCACCACCGTCCTGATCGCCGGCGAAAGCGGCACGGGGAAGGAACTCGTCGCCAAGGCGCTCCACTATAATAGCGGCAGGCGCGAGCGGCCCTTCATCGCGCTGAACTGCGCAGCTCTTCCTGAAACACTCATCGAGAGTGAGCTGTTCGGGCATGAGAAAGGCTCGTTTACGGATGCTACGGCCCGTCGAGTCGGACAATTCGAACTGGCAAACAATGGCACGCTCTTCCTCGACGAGATCGGCGACCTCAGCGCCATGACGCAAGCCAAGCTCCTGCGCGTCTTACAAGAACGAGAGTTCACCAGAGTCGGCGGGGTGCAATGCATCAAGGTGGATGTGCGCATCATCGCGGCAACGAACAAGAATCTTGAGGAGCTCGTTCGCAAAGGGCACTTCCGCGAGGACCTCTACTACCGCATCAACGTCATTGCGCTGTATCTGCCTCCGCTCCGGGAACGGGGTGAAGACGTACCCCTCCTCGCCAAACATTTCCTCGCGAAACGAATCGAAGAAGACAGTCGACCGCCCCAAGAGTTCGCCAAAGATGCCGTCGACCTCTTGAGCCGCTATCCCTGGCCGGGCAACGTGCGCGAGATGGAGAACATCATCGAGCAGGCATTCATTTGGTCCAAGGGATCGGACACCATCACCTCCGAACATCTCCCGACCATTCTCAAGAACGACACCAGATCCTCTTCACTCCGTGACGACACGCTTGCTGGACGGCTATCGCTCGAAAAAGCCGTGATGGAATTTGAGCGCGAAATTATCCTGGATGCTCTCAAACGAACGAACTATGTCCAAACCCATGCCGCCAATCTGCTGGGAATTAGCCGTCGGATGCTCAAATACCGCATGGACACATTGGGAATCGGTCGAGCGGATCAGGAAGTCAGCACTGAGCCTCAGGCCGTAGTGCAGGAATAGCACAACAATGCCCCTACTGCGTCTTTTTTGCACAGTTGAGTATGACGTTTTCCTGCTGATGTACGTAGTGTTTCGCTCAAGAGATCTACATATGGGGCTCGGTCGTCATCAACCTACACTCTGTTGAGATATCGTGCTAACTCACTGAAATGGAATGAAAATTGCGTCGAACATACGTAGTTGACGGTAGCGAATATTCTTATGAATGTAACTATGGCTCCTGAACTGACTCAGAAGAAACCGACCCTGCTTGTGATCGACGACGAGGCAGGACCTCGTGATGCTCTGCGAGTGATTCTCCGCCCATTTTTTAACATCCAGACCGCGGAATCAGCCAGTGCAGCAATTCACGTGCTGAACTCTCAGACGATCGACCTCATCACACTCGATCAAAAGCTTCCAGACCGCCAGGGCATCGAACTCCTTCAGGACATCAAGCAGCACCACGCCGGCGTTGAGGTCATTATCATCACCGGATACGGGAGCTTAAAGTCCGCCATGGAAGGGATACGGCATGG
>JACPZN010000208.1 GCA_016195505.1 Nitrospirota bacterium
GGAGCATCGCGACCGATTCGCCCTTCCGGAAGAGTACATATTGAGCCAAATTCTCATCCACCCACATTCCTCCGACGGATTCGCCGACGCACTGGCCAGGGCACGGCGGGTCATGGATGAATTGAAACGCGGCGAGAAGTTCGAAGATCTCGCCATACAATATTCAGAAGGACCCAACACTTCGCGCGGCTGGCGGCTCGGCTTGGTGCGGCAGGGAGAACTATTGCCAGCGATTGAACGGGCGATCGCGCCGCTCGTTCCGGGCGGCATCTCAGACATTATCGAGAGCCCGGAAGGGTTTCATATCATTCGAGTGGAGGAAAGGAAACCCCGTCAGTTTCGCCCATTCGAGGAGGTAATGTTCGAGATCCAGGGATTGGTCTTTGAACAAAAAAGTGAAGACCGGTTTCAATCTTGGCTGGCCGATTTGAAAAACAAAGCTTACATCGACATCAAGTTTTAGCGAGTTCCCGCAAAGCCCCCCAGACCCGGTCCCGTCCGTCTCCCGTCACCGACGAATAGGGGATCAGCATCTCCCCTTCGATCAGCCCGAGATCCACATGTGTCTGTCGGAGCGTGCGGACTCGTTCGCTGGGCTTGAGCTTGTCGGCCTTGGTCGCGACGACGAGCGGAGTATGGCCGATCGAACGGAGCCAGGCGATGGTTTGGCGATCCTGGTCCGTTACCACCCGGCTCTCGACCAGCATCACAACGCCGAGCAGCGAAGCCCGGTCGATGAGGTATGCTTCGATCATGGGCCCCCATTGTGCTCGGATCGACTTAGAAACCTTGGCAAAGCCGTAGCCTGGCAAATCCACGAGGTAGAATTGTGATAGACCGGGATCGGACGTCGCGATCAGAAACAGGTTCACTGCCCTCGTTTTTCCAGGCGTCCGGCTGACTTTCGCCAGGTCCCGCCGATTCAGCAGTGAATTGATGAGCGAAGACTTTCCCACATTGGAGCGCCCGACGACGGCAATTTCAGGGAGATCAGCGGGAGGAAACTGTTCTTGAGAGACACAACTTTTGATAAACTCAGCCGCAAAGATTTTCATGCCGCTCCAATGCTAGACACGACGGGTTCAAGACGAGAAGCGGGTCTGCTTTGCTCTCTTCTCACGCTGCTACACATACGTACCGCACATGCCTAAGTCAACCCGCCGCCGCACAATCGCCCGACTAGTCCTGTGGAGCGCACTGATCGTGGGGCTGCCGCTCGGCTTGCTGGCTTTGACCTGGCTGATCACTCTCCCGGATGTGGGAACGCTCGCACGAAATAATCCGACCTCGACGGCTCTCATGGAATATCGTCTGGCAAAGGGACCAGGACAGGGACGCGTGGCCACGCGGCAATGGATCTGGGTGCCTTTAGCGCGAATCTCTTCCCACCTGCAACGAGCCGTCATCGCCGCAGAGGATGCCTCGTTCTTTATCCACGAGGGGTTCGATTGGGAAGGCATCCGGGACGCCGCGCTTGATAATCTCGAAGCAGGAGAAATGAAGCGAGGTGGGAGCACCATTACACAACAGCTGGCCAAAAACTTATATCTGTCGTCCGAGCGCTCGCTGTTACGTAAAGCTCGTGAAGCCTTGATTACCCGATCGCTCGAACACCGTCTGACGAAAGAGCGCATCCTCGAACTATATTTGAATGTGGCGGAATGGGGCTGTGGGGTCTATGGCGCAGAGGCCGCTGCTCGTCATCATTTCGGGAAATCCGCCGATGAACTCACAGCGGACGAAGCCGCCTGGCTGGCCGCCATTCTGCCTTCTCCCCAACGATACGACCCCATTCGAAAAACCACCGTCCTGACACATCGGCACCAACGCATTCTCCGATGGATGCACAAGGTCTCAACCCATGCATCAAGTCCTGCACCATAGCAGCTCTGCTTCCTTCATGGGCACACGTGAAATCATGTACCTCCGTGCCCTTTCTTGTTGCTGGCTCATCGCAGGAGGACCCCACACCACCTCCGCAGAAACTGAAGGCATTGATCCTATTACAGCAAATGTGATCGTCTCCGCGACCAGAACGACCGAGGCGCTGGGGTCGGTCGCCCAAGCCGCAACCGTACTCACGAGGGATCAAATCGATCGCTCGCCGTTCTCCGGGGGACATCAGATCGATGATCTCTTACGTGCAGTCCCTGGCGTCCAACCCAGCCTCTTAAGCAGCCGGTACAACCATCCTACCGCACAGGCCCTTACCCTGCGGGGGCTCGGCACCCGCAGAACCTTGGTGTTGCTGGACGGTGTACCACTCAATGATGGATTCGGCGGATGGATAAACTGGGGACTTGTTCCAGACCGCATCGAGCGGATCGAAATCGTTCAGGGCGGGGCATCAAATCTTTATGGAACCTGGGCGATGGGCGGGGTGGTTCAATTGCTTTCGGAGTCTCCTCTGAGAGGCTCGACGTTCAAGCTCGACAGTCAGGCTGGAAATTACAACACCTACACGCAAGCAGTCTCAGCCCACCTCGGAACTGATCGCATTGGGATGACGCTCGGCTACCGTTGGTATCACAGTAACGGCTTCATTCCCTTGCCGACGGATCAGCGGGGCCCTATTGACCGGCCTAACGACGCTCGTCATCATCACTTCTCAGGAGCCATTGCAGCACGGTTAGCTCCCAGCACCATACTCCGGCTCAGCGGAACATGGTTTGACGAAGACCGTTCCTTCGGCACTCCCTTGAGTCTTGCCACCCGCGCGATCGGCACCACCACACTCAGCCTTTCTGGAGAATCCGCCCGAGGCGACCATTATCAGGTCTCTCTGTTCGGTCAGTGGCAGACGTTCCGCAACCTGACTTCACAAGTTACGCCTAGCGCCACGCTTCGCCTCAGCGAATTCCAAGATCGTATTCAAACCATTCCCAGCAATGATTTCGGGGGCTCACTGCAATGGATCAGTCTTTTATCCCTCCAGCATAAGCTTGTGCTAGGGGCTGACGTTCGGACGATCATTGCGCAGTCGGGCGATGCATTGTTCACTGCTACAGGTCCGGCAGGCAACACCCTCGCTCGGGGTCAGCAACTCGGAGGCGGCGCCTTCGCAGAGTGGATCTACCAGCCAGTTGACGCCCTGACCATCACTCCGAGCGTACGTTCGGATTGGTGGACGCAATTCAACGCCAGAACAGTAGCCACGAATGGGACTGTTACCTCACCCGACGCTCGCACCATCAGTTCAGTGAATCCTAAATTGTCCGCGTTGTATCGCGTCGGAGAATGGTTTCGCATTGTGGCTTCTGCCTACCAAGCGTTCCGCGCACCAACCTTGAATGAGTTATACCGCAGTTTTGGGTTTGGCGGCTTCACCTTCGCGGCAAATGACCAGTTATCAACTGAACGTCTGAGCGGCGTCGATGCCAAGATTGAAGGAGGCGAAGCGCAGGGCTTGGGTCTCAGTTGGAGAATATCCGGACACGCTGATTGGGTAAAGGATCAGATCCTCTTCGTCACTCAAGGCCCCCTTTTGGCTCAACGCCAGAATGTGGGACGGACTAGAACGGTTGGAGGTGAAGCCTCGCTCACGTGGCACCCCCTCACCCCGCTTTCCTTCCAGCTCGGGTATGCCTATGTCCACTCCGTGATCACTGAGTTCCCCGGTAATTCCAGTCGAGAGGGCAAGTTTGTCCCTAATGTCTCCAGTCATCAGGTTACGGCGGGGCTCTCGCTGAGTCACTCCCAACTGGCAGATCTGACAATTCAGGCTCGCTATCTTTCACGCCAATATGCTGATGACGCCAATACCCAGCCGATCGCCGATTTTGTCGTGCTCGATGCGTCTCTCCAACGGACACTTCTCAAAGGAATTCGGCTCTTCCTCAACGGTGAAAATCTGACCGACCGGCGGTATATCGCCACGCAAACAGGATCGATCAAGACCCTCGGTACGCCACTCCTGGTCATCGGGGGAATCAGATACGAACACTAGGAATCGGGCTGAGCAGCGGTCGGATTAGGATGCTTCGGTGTCACCGACTTGGTTGTGCTCGTGCTCACCAAAGATGGCCGACTCGTGGGTGTAGTGTTTGAATTCGAGCAGATTGTGGGACGGGTCTTCGAGGAAAAATGTACGGTGTTCGATGCGTGTGCCTGGAAATCGTATGCGCGGTTGCTGGTAGAACAACAGCCCCTTGGCCTTCGCCCGGTCGGCCAGTGCTTGCCAATCGGTTTCTGCGAGAAAGACGAGCCCGAAATGGCGCGGGTAGATGCCTTTCTGCTCCGGGATTTGATCCTTCACAAGATGTCCGACAAGTTGATGGCCAGCCAAACCAAGGGTGAGTGCCTGGTTCGACCTGCGCCCGACGGTGCATCCGAGACCATCCACATAGAAACGTATGGCAGCTTCCACGTTGAGAATCGGAAATGCGAGATGGAACAGACTGTTGCTCATTGAAATTTGTCTCCGACCATGGGAGCGCCCTTGCCATCCCACCATCCTGCAGCCATATGGGGCATGACATGCGCGATGGCAAATCGTCCCTTCGACGTGAGCACCAACGCGCCCGCAGCCCCTTTGATCCGCGTGATGAGCCTCTTCAAGACCAGTCGGGCCACAGTCACCGGTGCCTTTCCTTGGACCAACCGATCACAGATTTCTTTCGCCACTGCCAAGCGAATGATGCCCTCGCCCAGTCCTGTCATCGACACAGCTCCACTCTGATTATCAGCATACACCCCGCATCCAATAATAGGCGTGTCGCCGACCCGTCCAGGCAACATGAGGTCGATCCCGCCGGTCGACGCGCCGGCCGCGACTGTGCCAGACCGATCCAGCGCCACTGCGCCGACCGTTTCTTTCCCTCCACGTTCGCGCAGGAGCAAGCTGCCCTTCATCATGTCGCGATAGAGCCGGAGGGCCTCGCTGGACAACCCGCGAGTCATGCTGGCTACGCCCGCGGGGCGATGGCGAGGCCGGCGCGGTTGACGTTCCAACTTGAAGTGCCGGGCAAACGTAGTGGCCGGCGCTCCGACCAGCATGACATGATTCGTCTGTTCCATGACCAAACGAGCCGCGGTAATCGGATGGACAATTCCTTCGACCGATGCCACGGCACCGGCACGCAAGTCGTGGCCTTCCATGATCGACGCATCCATTCGTCGGACACCATCAAGCTGCAGGCGTGATCCCTTCCCCGCATTGAAGAGCCCGCTCCGTTCGAGGACACGAATAGTCTGCTCCACGGCAATAAGGGCTGACCCTCCCCGATCAAGCAGGTGATAACCGACTTGCAGGGCGGCACGCAGACAAGCCGCTTGTGGAGCGGTGATGGCACGGAGACCGGCGCCTCCATGTGCGAGAATGATCGGGTGTATGGATTTCAATTCAGGAGAAGATCCCGGGCTCTCTGGTAGGCAGGATTCTGCATGCGATCCAGATCGGACCGTACAAAGCCCAGGCCGGTCACACAGAGTTCGAAATTCTCGGACAGTTTTTGGAACAATGGCGGATTGCTTTCGGAATCATTATGACCGATCTGCGCCACGATCCCGTAGGAACGTTTTCCTGTCTTCACATAGTCCACGAGAAAGTCCTTGTGATAGATGAGCCCCGCCGATTTGAGCCGTCGGAGATATTCGGGAAACAACCCAGCCATGAACAGGGTGAAATCCCCGATATGACGATGCACGTCCCGTTCACGATCCAACGATTGCGCCTCCAGCATCACCTCTGACTCAAAGAGCAAATCGACGACCGTATCGACCGGCTGATCTTGGTGATTTTTGATCTTATAGAGTTGATCGGTATGGGTAAAGTCGACCAGCAGATTGGAGACGTACGAGGTCACATTAAGATCAGGCCAGCCGAGATGTTCAGTGAAGCTCTTCTCGGTTAAAGCACCGAAGAGCTGACGGAGCGGATGTCGTGGAGGAACTTGAGTTCCCATCGTTACCTCTTGCGAAGTCCGATGACGCTTACGTTTAGTATAGCAGATCCATAGTGGGGACTGGTTTCCGCCCACCTGATCATCCTATCGGCCCCCGTCTAGAAGACTTGAGTTGAACTTATCAGGAGCGGCTCTCCCGACTGTCCAACAGAAACGTGACTGGTCCATCGTTCAGCAATGCCACCTGCATATGTGCGGCAAAGACCCCGGTTTCTACGACCGTCCCCTGCTTCCGCAAGTCCGTCGCAACCTGTTCATACAGGCGCTTGGCTTCATCCGGAGAAGCAGCCTCGTCGAAGCTGGGGCGGCGGCCGTTCGCGGTTCGACCAAGCAGCGTGAACTGGGACACGAGCAGGACGGACCCGCCCACGTCCATAAGCGACCGATTCATTTTCCCCTGGTCGTCGGAGAAAATTCTGAGGGTCCTGATCTTTTCCACGAGATAGCGCCCATCTGACTCGTCATCGCCTTTTGCCACGCCCAACAAGATCAGCAGCCCTCCTTCGATTTTTCCGACGATGGTTCCGTCCACTTCCACCGATGCATTCGTCACGCGTTGAAGAATGGCTTTCATGATGATAGTCAAAGGTCACTTGTCATTCGTCATTGGGGAGAAATTGATGCGCTTCTTCACCATTGGCCAATGACTAATGACGCGTTTTCAGGTAGCGGAGCGTACCCTCGAGCGTCAGCAATTTTCGTTTCATGAGAAGTCCACCAGAGAATCCGCCGAGTGACGCGTCCTGCGCGACAATACGGTGACAAGGGATCACGATCGGCAAAGGATTCGCGCCGACCGCGTTCCCGACGGCTCGCGCATAGCGCCGTCCGCCCACGCGGACCGCGACCCATTGATAGGAACGAAGCTTGCCATAAGGCACCCGTTGGAGCATCCGCCACACCGCCCGCTGAAACGACGTGCCCCGCGAAAGATCGAGCGGCACATCAAAGCTGTCCAATCTTCCGGCAAGATAGTCGAGCAACTGGCGGCGGGCGGCTTCCAATCGGGCGGACTCTCCTGATTGGAGCGACTCGTTCGACTGTGTGCGGAGATCCGACTCGACGGCCCGTTTCGACCTTTTGGGCAATGCGATCGCGTCGATCCCTTTCGAGGATTCGGAGATTCCCATCCAGCCCCAAGGCGTCAAGAAAATCAACGACGCCCGGCGAGAGGCGCGAGGTATGCGGCGAGGGAAAACAGCCTCACGCTCATGGTGCCTGCTTGAGCGCGATGCATCTTGCCCCGTGTCCGTTGTCTCTCGTCTCGCACCATGTTGTCTGCCATTTTTCTTGTCCATCGTCCCTAGCCTCGTGCCGCTCGCCCAAGTTTTCGCCTGACCATGCCCCACACCACATCGAGTTCCTCGGACCGCAGCAGGGCGTGGACTCCGAGGTATCCGCTCACGCTCAAGCCGATCGCCACGAAAAGCATCACCGATTTAGCAATCCAGTCGGCAGGGTGAGTCCACACTTGCGCGCCGGCTACCCACCAACAGGCGATCACTATCGGCACACAAGCCACCAGGACTCGAAGGGACGATCGTCCCACGGTCCCCCATTCGACACCGCCCAGCCGCCGATTGAGCACTGCCACCAGTATCCCTCCATTCACCATCGCGGCTAACGCCGTGGCAAGCGCCAGCCCTGCCGCACCCAGAGGAGACATCAGGACCAGCGAGAAAAGAATATTGGCTGCAACCGCAACCGCCGCCGAGATGGCCGGCGTTTTGGTGTCTTGCAGTGAATAGAACGCCGCCACGATGATGCGCACCCCTCCGAAGGCCCACAAGCCGACGGAGTAACACAAGACCGCCAGTGCGGTCTCGGCCGTGTCATGCGCGGTAAACGTACCATGTTCGAAGAAGAGGTGCACGATCGGCGTACGCAATAAAATCAGGCCCAGCATCGCCGGCAGGATGATGAAGAGAATCATGCGCAGGCCGAAGCCGAGCGTCATCCGCAGTTCATCCAGGGCGCCACGTGCCGCTTGGGCTGACAAAGTCGGCAGAATCGCTGTCGCCAACGCCACGCCGAAAATCCCCAAGGGAAATTGGATCAGACGCATGCCATAAAAAAGATATGTCGGGCCTCCGGCAAAGAAGGACCCTAAGATCGTACTCACGGTGACGTTGATTTGCGTCACCGACAGACCGAGCAAAGACGGCACCATCAACAGACCAATCCGCTTCACGCCGGGGTGACTGGGCTGAAACCGAAACCCGAACAACATGCCGCGCAGTTTGAGTCCAGGCAACTGCATAGCAAACTGAGCCGCGCCGCCGGCGACCACTCCGATCGCAACGCCAAGGATCGGTTCCGGCAAGTTCGGCGAAAGAAAGAACGCGCACCCGATGATGAATATATTGAAGAACACAGGTGAAAAGGCCGGAGCTGCGAACGCCCGCATCGAGTTCAAGATGCCCATCGCAAGCGCGGCCAGGCTGATAAAGATGAGATAGGGAAACATGATCCGCGTGAGCAGCGCCGTCATGCCGAGCTTGACCGGGTCGTCATGAAATCCAGGAGCCAGGAGCCACACAATGCCCGCCGACCCGAAGATACCGAGGAGGGTGATTCCCGTCACGATCGTCAGAAGCGTCGTGAACACCGCGCTCGCCAGCTCCCACACATCCTGTTTCGACTTGAGCGTCTGATATTCGGTGAATACCGGAATGAACGCCGAAGACATTGACCCTTCGGCAAAGAGTTCACGCAGCAGGTTGGGGATGCGATAGGCCACGAAGAAAGCATCCGCAGCAGGTGTGGCCCCGAAGAGTCGCGCCAAGACCATATCGCGGACGAAGCCGAGAATCCGGCTGGAAAAGGTGGCGACGCCGATCACCCCAGCCGCTTTCACAACCGAGTGATTCTCATCCTGTCTTGTCAGTGAAGAACCGGTCGACGTGGTGAGGTCGGACATGGAGCGGATTCTAACGGAACGACGGCGAGCCGTCTATCGAACCCGAGATTTCTTAGCGCTCAGCCTTCTGTGGGCACTCGATCACCTTGCTCCCCCACTGAGGAACGGTTACTTCTAAAGACATCTGTGTGTGCTCAATGCTGGTGCTCGTTTTTGCTGCCTGGAGTAGCC
>JACPZN010000209.1 GCA_016195505.1 Nitrospirota bacterium
TGCCGACCGAACGACAACAGCGTATCTCAGCAAGATTAGCCCAAACGAAATCACTGTTGCTGTCGCAGGGTCTCTGGCATCGACTCTTGGAATTGGGCGAAACCACCCAGTCCCCCGATGATGACGCGCTGGAGCCCATCAATCGGGATTACTATGCTCTGCGGATGCCATGCCCGTTTCTCGAAGACGAGATCTGCTCGATTTACGAAGAACGCCCCGCAGCCTGCCGCGAGTTGCTCGTCACCTCACCGGCTGAGTGGTGTCAGGACCTGGTGAAGAATCCGGTGGAGCAGATTCCGGTGCCAGTGCGGATCGGCTCGGCATTGGGACTGCTGTGGGGAGAACTGACGAAGACTCCGGCCAGGTTGATTCCGCTCCCCCTCGCACTGGATTGGGCGGAGCGGCACCAGCGCGAGAATCAATCGACGTGGCAAGGCACGCAGCTGCTCGACCAGGCACTCGACAAGGTGTGGCGGTTTTTAAGTCAGGCGTTTCAGAAGAAGTGATGTGTGGTGAGTGATCAGTGATGCGCTGTTAGAATGTAACCCTCTCATCTTCGATTCATCACCCATCACTCATCACTTGTCACATTGGCATTACATATGAGTTCAAAGGAGAAACGTGAATGCAAAAACCTGTCATCGCATGTTTGGACCTGGAGGGCGTGCTGGTTCCTGAAATTTGGATCAATGTCGCGCTCAAGACCGGGATCGAGGCACTGAAAATTACGACTCGCGAAATGCCGGATTATGACAAGCTCATGAAGCAACGGCTGGCGATACTCGATCGGCACCACCTCAAGATCGGGGACATTCAAGACGTCATCGACAAAATGGGCCCACTGGAAGGCGCCACTGACTTTATCCGATGGCTCCGTGAACGGTGCCAAGTCATAATTTTATCCGATACCTTCTACCAGTTTGCCCTGCCGCTCATGCGGCAACTCGGTTACCCGACTCTCTTCTGCAATCAGCTGAAGATCGATGCCAGCGGCCGTATTGAGAACTACCACATGCGGATGCAAAATCAGAAGAAGCATTCCGTCGCGGCTTTCAAATCGCTCAATTTCTTTACCATGGCTGCCGGCGATGCCTACAACGATACTGCCATGCTGGGCGAAGCCGATGCCGGAGTTTTCTTCAGGCCGCCCGACCATCTACCCAAAGAATTTCCGCAGTTTCCCGTGACGCAAACCTATAGTGAGCTTCAGGAGCGGTTTGCGAAGGCGGGGAATCTGAAATAGCTGTTGGCTGACGGCTCTCTATCCCCCATTCACCACTTCCAGCACCCGCCGGCCGTACCGCTCGATTTTCATCTCGCCGATCCCGGGAATCTCCAGCAAGCCCGCGGGTGTCACGGGTTTCCGGCTGGCAATGGCCTTCAACATCTTGTCGTGAAAAATCAGAAACGGCGCGACGCCTTCTTCCTCAGCGAGATCTGTGCGAAGCTGGCGGAGTCGTTCAAACAGCTGAGGGTCGGCAAGAGCAGCTTTCGGAACAGTCCCGGCCGTGAGCCTTTCGTGAGATGTCTTCAACTGCGAGGTTCGCACTTTCGCATTCTTTAATACTAAGGCGCTGACCCCCTGCAGCACTTCCTGCCCGCTCCTGGTGATATTCAGTGTGGGATAGTCCAGGCTTTCGACATGCAGATGCCCCGCGTCGATGAGGTCCTTCACAAGCCGAATCATCAAGACCTTCGAGCTGGTTCGACAGCTTCCATAGGTCGGACAGCGCTCGGCGCCATACGCAATGAGCGCTTTCGATCGGCTTCCGCGAAGGATCTCAACGACGCGACTGACGCCGAAGCGGCCGCCGCACCAGGATACAGTCTCCAAGACAGCGTTCGCACTGGCGTCCTCAGCATCATATGAGGCTCGGCCGTTTTTCTTATGTGTAACTGCACAGCGATCGCAGAGACCACAGGGCCCCAAGGCCCGTTCCTCGTCATCACTAAAGTAGTCAAAAATCGCCAGCTGGCGGCAGGTCTGAACCGACACATACCCGATCATTTCGTGGAGCAGCGTCCTCATCCGATCGGCACGGTCGGTGCTGCCTGGGTCGCCGGAGGCCTGATGAATGAAATATTCCTGCGTGGCCAGGTCCCGCTCATGAAACAGCAACACACAGGCAGCGGGCTGCCCATCGCGGCCCGCGCGCCCTGCTTCTTGATAATAAGCCTCCACGCTTCCCGGAATATCGAAATGGACGACCAGCCTGACATCCGATTTATCGATCCCCATCCCGAATGCATTTGTCGCCACGAGAATCCGAATCTCGCCACGACGAAATTCGTCATGCATGAGCCGCCGCTCATCATCAGACAAGCCTGCGTGGTAGAAACCGACCGACGAGTGAGATTGCCCAAGCCATCCTGCCACCTCTTCGACTGCTCGGCGCGTGGCGCAATAGATCAAGATGGTACCAGTCTGATGGCTGTGGACCAGATCGTCCAACGTCGCCAATTTATCGTGGCGAGAGAGACAACATTGAACGGAAAAAGCCAGATTCGTTCGGCGAAAGCTCGTAATCAATCGGAGCGGATCATGCAGCGCCAAACGTTCGCAGATGTCAGCCTGAACACGAGACGTGGCTGTCGCGGTCAGGGCCAGACAGGGGGGATCGTTGAGTTCCCGGCGCAGGCGGTCGAGTTTCATGTAGTCGGGTCTAAAGTCATGGCCCCACTGGGAAATACAGTGGGCTTCGTCGACGACCAGCAACGAGATGATGCAGGAGCGCAGGAGTCGGAGGAACCCCTCGTGCTGTATCCGTTCCGGCGCGAGATAGAGCAGCCTGAGACGCTGCAGATGCAGCGCTTGAATCACCCGATCCCGCTCCGGCTCAGAAAGGCCGGAATGAAACGCTGCCACCGCAATGTTGCGTTGCGTCAGGCTCTCCACCTGATCCTGCATCAACGCAATAAGAGGGGACACGACCAGGGTCAGCCCAGGCAGTACCGTAGCCGGCAGTTGGTAGCAGAGCGATTTCCCCTGACCGGTCGGCATGACTGCCATCGCATCGCGACGGGCCATGACCGCGCGAATGACTTCCTCCTGGCCCGGCCGAAACTGCGCAAACCCGAACTGTCGCCTGAGCTGTTGGGTGAGATCGTTCACGGTGAGAGACAAGGAATAGATGGTGCGTTTCAAAACCCGAGCGTGGCGGAGGGAGTATAGACGTCAGGGGACCTGTGGGCAAGTCAGAGGAGTCCACTTGTAGCCATCAGCTTTCAACCGTCAGCATTCAGCCGGAGGAAAGCACGTCTTCGGGGAGAAGTAGAATTAGCGCGAAAACAGGCGCGATGAAAATAAGAAGCCCCGCGGGGATCGCCTCGCGGGGCTTTCTTTGTACTCAGGCGCGAGCGGGTCGCGCTGCGCCGAGCGATGTACGAATGACAGAATCTAGAAGTTTATCCACATCTGGCCATAGGCCCAATCTTGCCCTCGAGCTTGTTGACCCAGGTTGGCCGAGATATAGGCACCGGGAAATAAGTGGCCGTAACCAGCCTGCGCAGCCACTTTCCCATCCATGAAGTGATAGGTACCGACCACGTCGATTTCGTCTCCGATATGGGTCTTGGTGTTGTTCGCTTTGGAGAACACGTAGACACCCTGGCTCGCGCGATACCAGTTGTCCTTCGCGTTCGCAAGGTTCAAGTGAGTGTACCAAACCTCGAGATGGGAGTTCTTCGAGGGCCGCAGCTGGAGGTTGCCCGAGGGGCTGGCCATGTTTTTCCATGCCTGCACATCCATATAACCCATGTGGATATGGTTGGTGGGGAAGAAGTTTTCAAACGTATTGGCGGTCCGACAGGGTCCGTACGCACCGTTCAAGGTGCAGTTGGCACGGCCGTCACCGGAGGCATAGTCGAAGTTAATGGCTAAGCGCGGCTTCCAGGCCCACTCGTAGACCGTATAGCCGATCCAGTTCCTTGTCGCAAAGGCGTTGATGTGAATACACTTCCCGTTTCCCCCTGCTTGTCCGCAGAGGTTGCTGGCGGCAGCAGCGGAATCGCCCATCGAACCGAACTGATAAGCACCTTCTGATGTCCAGTCGAACCCACCCTTCTTCATTGCGATGCGGGTTCCGAGCATGTGGCGGGTCTGGTCCGAGTGTTTCGCCGTGCCCAAGCCCTGCCCCCTGATATCTGCCGCGCCAAGGTTGTTCCTGTAATAGACATAGTAGGGTTCGAGCAGGATCCAAGGAATGGACTTGATCTGGTTATAGAGAATCAACATGTCGGAGTCGCCCGCGGCGTTCTGACCCTGACCGGTGGCAGTTGCGAGATTTGGACCAACACTTCCGACCGCTGATCCCTGGGCCAGATCCGTTTCGGCCTGCCGGAACCAGCCGACATAGGTGTCGATGGCCTTGGTGCTGTATTGCAGCATGATGCCGTCATGGGAGTAGCCAGTGTTGGCCCAATCGAAGTGGCCGAACAAACTGTGGTCACCGAATATGACATATTGCCGGCCAGCCTTTACACTGAAGCCTTCAATGCCGGCAAAATTGCGGATCAACATGTAGGCAGCCCGGACACCGAGGGAACAGGCTGAGCCGTTGGGACCGGGTGTGGCTCCGCAAGTATGGGTCAGCGGATCGCCGTTGTTGCCGGCGCCACCTGCACCAGTTGCTTGGCCGCCACCTCCCCACACACGCGAATCGATAATTTCCATGTAGAAATTCACGTCCGGCGAAAGGTCATAGCCGATGCCCAAGCGGGTCATTTGCATGATGAATTGATCGTTTGCCTTGCCCGCAACGGCGGTTGTTCCGCCGGTACCATTTATGGTGTTGCAGTTCCCACCAGCGATGCCAACGCCAAAGCAAGTCATGTTCCGGTATTCAGGCCTCACGCGAAGATCTGCACGAATCCAGAATTTGCTGATGTCGAAGTTCTTGCCGATCTTCGGATCGTAGAGTTCGTAGGCTTCTTTTTGTGGAATGGCACGGGGGATTGCCGGGACGTTGGTGATTCGCTCACCCTCCGGCAGTTCGAATGCCGCTTGGACTACCGGGGCGCTGATCAAAGCCAGGCCCACCGTCATCGCTGCGGCGCTTACGGAGGTGACGAGAGCGGCCCACCCTGTCTGTCCTCTTTTCATGCGCATCGAAGACCTCCTCTGATAATGCGTTAATCCGCCAGGCTCAAAGGCGAAAACGAGTACCATAGACTGGCTCCTGATCGCAAGAACAAAATTTCAGGACCACAGAGGCCACTGCCGTGTACGTCTTTATTTCAGAGTCAATAAGGAGAGGCAATTGTGCCAGCCACGCTGGGGCGGGAGGGGGAAGGGGGGGTAGTAACGGTCTTCTCACCGGGGCTTATGAAGCTTCGCCCGGCTTGCTGAGAGCTTTGGTACTGTCTTCGGCCTGTTGGCCTGCGGTATTGATCTCTTCTTCCGCTTCTTTCATGGAGGCTTGGAAGTCCTGCTCGACCATCTTTACCTCCTGCTGAATCATGTTGAGCTCAGGCTCTACCGACTTCCGCAGGTCTTCTGCTGTCTCCTTGAACCCTTTGATGGCCTTTCCGACTTGCCGCCCGACCTCCGGTAGCTGTTTGGGACCGAACAGGAGAAACGCAATCACCAGAATGATTAAGATTTCGCCTGCTCCCAGTCCGAACATCTTGTAAGTCCGTGAAACGTGAAACGTCAGGCGTAAGGCGAATGACAAATTCACCTAACCCCTCACCCCTTACGTTCTCCTCTTAGCCATGCTTAGCTTGTTCCGGGTGCGCTGCCGGCGCAGGAGGCGCCGGTTTGACTTCCGCTTGCGCGGTGACCTGAGTGGGCGGGGCCGACTGCGACTGTGCCTGTTGGGCCTGCTCAGCCGGCGTGACGTCGATGGCGTCCGCCTCATGGACCGTCTTCTTGAATCCCTTAATGGCCTTGCCGAGACCTTCGCCCAGTTGCGGAAGCTTGCCCGCGCCGAAAATGATCAACACGATGATCAAGATCAGCATCAATTCCATCCAGCCGAATGAACCGAACATCCTAGAACCTCAATATGACGAGTGATCAGTGATGGGTGATTGGGTGTGTGAAGCTTCCCCAAGCTGGAGAAGGCTACAGAAGATTCAAGGACAAGTCAAGGGAAGGATCGATGGCCGATAAGATCTACCAGCGCCGCTAGTGCCTGGCAACATTTGATGAATTCGACGGAATTGGTACCGCTACAAAGGCCACTGGCCTGATGCGTCGGACTTAGAAGGCTTGAATAATGCCGCCGCCTAAGACTTCATCGTTATGATAAAAAACAGCGGATTGTCCGGGGCTCAGGGCTCTTTGGGGTTCATGGAATTGAATGCGGAGGCTGGAGGGGCTTAGTGGGTACAGCGTAGCAGCTGTGGCGGCTGTCGCGTAGCGAACCTTCACCTGGACATCTGTTGGCGTACTTAATAACGATGACTTGAATAGATTGAGGTCGATCACATCACAGCGATTTCTTTGCAGCGACTCCTCTGGTCCGAGTACCACGGTATTCGTGGCCGGCTGCACCTGCTGGACGTAGAGGCGCCGACCGGTGGCGATACCAAGCCCGCGACGCTGCCCAGGCGTGTAGAAGGCAATGCCGTCGTGCTGGCCTAAGGGCTGGCCTGCTTCATCGACAAAGGGCCCGGGCTTCCTGGCTCCAGGAGCTTCCTTTTCAATAAACGTTCGATAGTTCCCCTGGCTGACGAAGCAAATTTCCTGGCTTTCCTTCAATTCATCAGCCGGGAGCCCCAATGCTTCTCCTTCTTGCCACACCTCAGACTTCTGCATGCCGCCGACAGGGAAAAGAAGCCTTGGAAGCCATTCAGGCTTGAGACGATACAAAAAGTAGCTTTGGTCCTTCCTAGGGTCGGCGGATCGATGGAGGACCGAACGGCCGTCCTTCAGACGAACATGAGCATAGTGGCCGGTGGCGACATAGCTGATGCCGCGCAATTCCGCTACGTCAATGAGTCCCCGGATCTTTACTCGCTCGTTGCAGCGCACACAGGGATTTGGGGTAGTGCCGGCAGCATACTGCTGCAGGAAATCATCAATGACTCCTCTTCTGAACATGTCGCGGGTGTCGATGACTTCATGGGAGATGTTCAGGGTCTTGGCCACAAACTTTGCGAGGCCGACTTTGCAACAGCCACGTTCCTGCCACTTCTTGGATGCCGTCACACCTTCGTCTTCATGTTCCCAGACCTGGAGCGTGACGCCATGCACATCATAACCCTGGCGGACAAGCAATGCTGCGGCGACGGAGCTGTCGACTCCACCGCTCATGCCAAGAAGAACTGTAGGACGGCTCATAGGACCGGTATTGTACTGGGAGGAATTCGAAAGGGCTAGAGGTCTGTGGATCGAACTTTTCCACGGTGGGCGGTCAGATCGTGGACATTCGTGTTAGGCGTCGGCTGTTCCTCGACCCATTTGTGGGCGCCCATGTCGCACATGCCGTGAAAATGGGCTCCGTCTTCAATCGAAATGGCCGGGGTGCGAATATCTCCGATGAGGACTCCAGGCTTCATAATTTGAATTTTTTCCGTGGCTGTAACGGTCCCGTTGATTTTCCCGCTGGTCATCAGAATCCCAGCGGAAACAATCCCCTTGATTACGGCATGTTCGCCCACAATCAAGGTGCCGGTAGTATAGATTTCACCCTCAAGACGTCCATCGATGCGGATAGTTCCGTCAAAATTGACGACTCCCTTGAAGTCGACCCCCTTCCCAAGGAAGGTAAAGTTCTCATTGTCGCTTCCGGCTTGAGCGTTCTTTTCTCCGATGGCCCACATTAGCCTTGCGCGCTCCTTTTACTGCAGAGCATGAGGTGCACCGTCGTGATGCCTCGACGTGGCCGTTTAGCCCTTCACACGTGGAGGAATATAATACCTAGGTATAAATAAATGGGCTCGTGATTGACTAGGCATTCACCCTTCGGATTCCGGGCTGGGCCGGCAGGTTCACAGGGTGAAGATTGGCTTCTCGCTGCACTTCGCGAACACCTTGGGCCATCTCCAGGGTGCCGTTGAACAGGACGCCTTCCTCAATCGAAAGCATAGGTGTCTTGACTCCCCCGCTGACGACCGCAGGAGCCCGCAGTTTGATTTTCTCTTTTGCGTGAATGTCTCCCGTAATCTTTCCTTTGCACACAATCGTTCCGGCCGTTACTTTTGCCGTGATCACGGCTTCCTCACCAATCAGGAGGACGCCTTCGGTGTGGATCTCGCCGTCAAGAGTGCCATCGATCCGCACCGTCCCGCTATACGTAATCGTGCCCTTGAATTCGACGCCCTTCCCAACAAAGGCACTGACATCTTCGCCGGTTTCCGGCCTCGCGGACTGCGAGCTCGATCCACTACCCTCGCCTTCAGCTTCGTCCGACATCGAGCGCCTGCCTTCGTGCTTGTCCTGCTTCCACATGAGATCTCCTCCTCTTCCCATCTGACAGAATCGGCTGGTAAAGGGCTTGTTTCCGTTACATGCTGTAGCGGTCTATCCAGAGGAGATATTTAGCGTTGATCGATAGAAAAAAGCAACATATATGCCGTTTCGAAACAGCCACAAGAGGTCAGGTAAGGAGAAAAGGATATCTATGAAAGCAATGTCTCGACAACGCCGTCTAATTCTTGTGGGGAAAAATAGTGGATGACAAGTTTCCCACCCTGTCCTCTTGGGTGAATCGTCACTTTAGTCCCAAACCTTCTCTGCAGCCTCGCCTCGAGGTCAATCCATTGTGATTTCCCTGCGGCCTTTTTCGTTCGCTTTCTTCCAACTAGCGATGATTCAACCATTTTTTCTGTTTCTCTCACTGAGAGCCCGCGAGAAACGACTAGCCTCGCCACTCTCATCTGGCTTTCGGGTGACTCCAATCCGAGGATAACCTTCGCATGACCAGCCGAAAGCGATCTGATCTCAACCAACTCCTGTACTTCAGGATGGAGATTCGTCAGACGAACGGAGTTTGCCACTGAGGACCGATCGCAACCAACCTTCTGCGCAATAACGTCCTGTGTGAGTCCAAATTCGTTCATCATTCGCAAATAGGCACGGCCTGTTTCCATGGGATTCAAGTCTTCACGCTGCAGATTTTCCACCAATGCCAGCAACAAAGACTCTTGATCACCACAATTCCGGATCACTGCTTGAATTGTTTCCAGCCCTGCCTCTTTTGAAGCCCGCCACCTCCGTTCTCCCGAAATCAATTCAAATATTCCATCGCCTTTGCGACGAACTATAATTGGCTGCAGGACTCCGGTCTCTTTGATAGAGGCGGTAAGTTCGGCAAGCTCTGCGGGGGCAAAGATGTGCCGTGGCTGATATCTATTCGGGACGATGTCGTCTACCCGCAAGTACTGGACATCGACTGTCTCAACAAGCTTGCCTACTTTAGCGGATGGCAAGAGTGCGTCGAGTCCTTTACCGAGCGCTTTTTTCTCCATGGGCAAGAAACTCCTTTGCTAGAGCAACATAGGCCTGAGAACCGGCTGATGCCACGTTATATAGAATTCCCGGTCGACCATAACTCGGTGCTTCTGCCAGCGCAACATTACGTGGGATGACCGTCTGATATACCTTTTCAGTAAAGTGAGAACGGACTTGCTCGGCAACTTGACGAGCCAACGTATTGCGTGTGTCAAACATTGTCAAGACGATACCCTCTAGGCTCAAATTGGGATTAAAGGACTGACGAACTCGATCAATGCTGCCGATAAGTCGCGTTAATCCTTCCATCGCATAGTACTCACACTGAACGGGAATAAGTACTGAGTCTGCAGCGGCGAGGGCATTAATGGTAAGAATCCCAAGGGCAGGGGGACAATCCAGAAAAATGGCATCATACTTTTCTTCTGCCCCTGTAATTACATCTCTCAAATAGCTCTCGCGACTTTCGACATTGGCCAACTCAATTTCTGCCCCAGCGAGGTCAGCATTTGCCGGCAGTAAGGATAGTCCTGTCACGGATGTTCTTATGAGGACATCTTCTAATTTATTGTGTTTAATCAAATAGTTATAAACAGTATTTTTCAATGAACGAGGGTCAATACCAAGTCCAGTAGTGGCATTTCCCTGTGGATCCATATCAACCAACAAAACTGACTTCCCCTGTAGTGCAATGGCAGCCGAAAGATTTACCGAAGTTGTTGTTTTTCCGACTCCTCCTTTTTGATTCGTAACAGCGATCATCTTTCTCATATTGACACTCGTGCCTTCAAAAATAGCCTGAATGTTCCACGTGGAACATAAGTGAGGACGCTAATGCAATGTCGATAAGATAGTAATGACTCTCTGTCCATGCCCTTCAGGAAGATTGAACATGTATTCGGCTACCATCGACCAGTCTTCCTCAACTTCTAACTTATTGATAGGATGAGATAAATAGAGAATTGATTTTCCCCCTGTTGCCAGAAGTCTTGAACATTTTCTTAAAAGGAAATCATACTTCAGCGCACGAGTCGTTATGTAATCGAATGTCTGATTTGAAACGTTTTTAGCTATGAATTGTTCTAGTGTCCCATGGAATATTTTGACCCTTTCGAGCCGAAGAAGACCAACTATGAAATGCAGGAATGAGATTTTCTTTTGAGCCGGCTCGATCAGAGTAATATCCAAATCTTGCCTTACGATTCTCAAAGGAATGCCAGGAAATCCAGCTCCTGTTCCAATATCAAGTAATTTAGCTCCATATCCGATCTCGTCAGCTTTTAATGCAGCAAGAGAATCGATGAAATGTTTGATAATGATCTCCTCATCCAAGGTAATATTCGTCAGATTGACTGATCGATTCCACACTTGAAGCTGTTTAATATAGATTACGAACTGTCTAATTTGGTCGAGCTGGAGTGATACTCCAATTTCTGATGAACATTTCTTAAGCAATGACGAAAGATGATCGATCTGTTCCAAGTGGAACAATTACGCCAATGCTCACGTCAGGTCAAGGCAAACGTTTCTAAATTAGAATAAAATTCGTTGGAGGCTGGTTTTAGAGAGTTGCTCGCTGAGTGGATTGATATTTGTGTTTTTCTATCGCAACAACGAGTAGCGATATAGCAGCCGGTGTCACGCCAGATATTCTTGACGCTTGTCCTATTGTCTCTGGTCGTACCA
>JACPZN010000210.1 GCA_016195505.1 Nitrospirota bacterium
ATATGGGCGGAACAGTAGCTAGTCCGACCTACGAGCAAGTGTCTGCCGGGCAAACCGGCCACGCCGAATCTGTCGAGGTCAGTTATGATCCGGCAAAGGTCAGCTACCAGAAATTGCTGGAAGCATTTTGGCACAATGTCGATCCGGTGACGCCGAACGCCCAGTTTTGCGACCATGGAAGTCAATATCGGTCAGTGGTGTTCTATGGAAACGATGAGGAGAAACGGCTTTCGGAAGAATCGAGGGGCGTGATTGAACAATCCAAGCGGTTTTCTGAGCCGATAGTGACGCAGCTGGTCAAGGCTTCGACGTTCTACCCAGCCGAAGAGTATCACCAGGACTTCTACAAGAAGAATCCCATCAGATATAAGTACTACAAGTTCAGCTGTGGTCGGGCGCAGCGCTTGGAAGCGCTGTGGGGCAAGTCATAGACACACTATGTTGCGTGCCACGCCTGATTCACCGCTCACGATGATTCGGGCCGTCGCAGTCCTTAACGCCCTGCATGCCAGCGATCATGTCCTGCGTGGCGACTTTCACTGGCCGTTGGATAGCCAGTCAGTCGGGTTCCTTGTAGTCATTGGCACGATCTACACGGTCATCGGAGTTGGGCTGACCCTCTCACGTCGAGGCGTGGTGGCTCCTCGATTCTGGGTGACGATCGGGACCGGCGGTCTGGTGCTGGGCTCTCACATTTCAGCTCCTTCACGGATCAGCCTGTGTCGACCATCCTTCGTGCCTATCGCTCACCAGCGGCAGGGATGCTTGCCGTAGGCTGTCTTGCCCTCCTTATGGCCGCAGTGCTGGCCGCGATACTACAGGCCTTAGTGCTCTGGAGCCGTCAGGCGACCAATTCCTCCACAAGTTGCCGCTAATCGATCTGGCGAAAAATGGCCAGTGTGTCCTCCAAAAGTACCTCCTGAAGATTAGAAGACCAAAGTTTGCCTAATTGCTCAGCAGGTTATGATCTGTGAGGTCGGCACGGCTCTTGAGGTAAGGATCACTGACCGAGTCCTTCCATGAAGAATGGAACGATCAGGTCACGACGTGGCTCTTACAAAACCGACATGGCCGACCTGCTCTGTCTCTTCTCTCATGCGCAGCGTTTGCACTGTGCTGCTCGCAGGTGCAATGATCGCGGCGACCCCAATTCCGACGAAGTCCGATTTTGAGGGACGGGCCCGCTATTCCAGACAAGAACTCCGTCGAGCTATCAGCTTCTATGCCAAGCGCTATCGCCTCGATTCGGCTCTCTTACGGGCTGTCATCAAGGTCGAGTCTGATTTTCGTCCCCATGTTATCTCTCGAAAAGGAGCTGTGGGGTTAATGCAGTTGACCCCGGATACAGCTGCGACATTGAAGGTGGCCGACATCCATGATCCCCTCCAAAACATCAGGGGAGGAGCCAAGCAGCTCCGCCATTTGTTGAACCTCTATGAAGGTGATGTGCCGGTAGCCCTTGCCGCCTACAATGCCGGCGTCCATCGTGTGAAGGGAGGCAAGATTCCTCGGATTAGAGAAACTCGTTCGTATGTCAGGAAGGTGCTGAAGTACTACGAGCAATATCGCATGCTACGACAAGGTGCTAGGCCAGAGCATTCTCAATCTCATATTCCCGACGGGGTGAAATGTGGGCGGGTATGAAAGGGGCCCATTTGGGGAATGCTGATGCTAAGGCCTCGCCTTCATGATTAAGGCCCTCAGACGTTCCCGCTGGGCGAGTCGAATACTGGTGAACTCCAAACCAAATTGCTCGCCGTCGATCCATCGCACAATGGCCTCATCAACCCGCAGAGGCCACTTATAATCAGAGAGGAACAGGGATAGCTTCAGGGGCAATCCGACCTTCAGCTCGATGGATGATGCGGCTCTGCAGCCGTTTGTCGAAAGGTCAACCACCGTTGCTTCCCCTTCGAACTCCTCCTCCCCAAAGAAGAACATGCGGCAGGACTGGGCGATTCTCCGTCCACGCCGGTCCATTGGCGCGGCCTCCCTCTGGCTGTCGGGAAACCGCTCCCCTCTGGAGATCTTTGATCGCATCGCGTTGCCCCTTTCTCAAATAAAAAATAATGGCAAGATTTCAAGTTCGCGCTGCTGTTAACAGTAACGCGAAAGAGACAGCCTCATGATCGACAGTGTCTAGTTTAAGCGACTAGGAGATATCATCAAACAGAAACCGTGTTTTGAGCCTCGATTAGACCGCAAACTTCCTCGCGCAGCAGTCCCGATCTGGAGACCATCTTGACGCGCACCTGGGCGTTTGCGACAAAGGAGGCTGGCAACCAGGAGAGGAACACAAGATGGCACGATCGGTGAGTCGGAAGATGGCAAATCTTGACCAGTCTGAAATTCGGGCAATGACGCAGGCCTGCGTCAGCATGAAGGGACTCAACATGGCACAAGGCGTCTGCGATACGCCGGTTCCTCCCGCCGTCCTCCAGGGTGCTGAGCGGGCTATCGAACAAGGCTACAACCTTTATACACGCTTCGATGGGTTACCGAAGTTACGGCAGGCGATTGCTAGAAAGCTGGCACATTACAATGGCATTCAAGCCGACCCAGAGACAGAAATTACGGTCAGTGCCGGTGCAACCGGGGCTTTTCACTGTGCCTGTGCTGCACTCCTGGATCCCCATGATGAAGTCATCTTATTCGAGCCGTACTATCAGTACCACATCAGCGCTTTACTGGCGGTTGAGGCGTCGCCGGTGATTGTGAAGATGCAGGAGCCGGCATGGACCTACGACTTGACCCAGCTTGAACAGGCGGTGACGCCCAAGACGAAGGCCATCATCGTCAATTCGCCGGGCAACCCCTCCGGCAAGGTTTTCACGAGAGAGGAGTTGGAAATCGTCGCGGGATTCGCGCAACGGCATGATCTCTTTGTGTTCACGGACGAAATCTACGAGTATTTTCTCTACGATGGGTGGCAACATCTGAGCATTGCGACGTTGCCTGGCATGGCCGAGCGGGCGATTACCATCGGCGGGTACTCAAAAACTTTCAGTGTGACCGGCTGGCGGATCGGCTACAGCATAGCGGCGGAGCAGTGGTCTCGGGTCATCGGCGCTATGAATGATTTGCTCTATGTCTGTGCCCCGGCCCCGCTGCAGATGGGTGTGGCCAGCGGGATCAACCAGCTTTCCGATGACTTCTATCAGGGCCTCGCTCGCGCGTATCAACGAAAGCGAGACAAATTTTGCAGCGCGCTGGACAAGGCGGGACTCACCCCATCAATTCCAAACGGAGCGTATTACGTGCTGGCGGACGTGTCGAAGCTGCCGGGTGTAACCGGGAAAGCCCGTGCGATGTATCTCTTAGAAAAAACGGGCGTGGCTGCGGTGCCGGGAGAGGCCTTCTTTGCGGGACCAGAAGGCGCCAAATTCGTTCGCTTCAGCTATGCCAAGACTGATTCCGATCTCGTTGAGGCCTGCAACCGCCTGACACGGACCAGACTATAGCTGACCTCTGATTACAGGCGTCTCTTTGCTTGTCAAGGGGATAAGCCCGTGCTATGAACTATACTCATGGGTCTGCACGTATTTTCAGTCGTCGCCATGACTGTTGCCCTAATGGTCACGGGGTGTGGCAACCAATCGTTAGTTCGGCCACCTGCTCAGGCAGATCTCCCTGCGGGCGATCGGTCCATTCTAGCAGGAGAATGGGAATACGAAGACGGCGCAGCGGTGATCCTTCAACTTGATGAGCAAGGCAATGGGACGTATCCATTTAAGGAAGGACGATTCGAGACTCTCCAGTTCGGGGAGCACACCTGGGTGGGAAAGTGGTATCAGAAAGAGAATGATCGCGAAGGTGGCTTCGTCGTGAAACTGTCCGTTGATTATACAGAAGGCGAGGGTACGTGGTGGTACGATCGGATCGGTGCAGACCTTGGGCCATCAGAGAAAGGCGGTACGTTTCATCTCAGCAGGAAGATCTCCCACGCGAATCTCAGCGACACGCCGCCAGCTCCATGATCCTACCTAGCCGAAGCGTTGATCTTCTCGTAGATGTCTGAGTAGTTATTATTTCGCCATGCGGGCCAGGGACCGAAGCTGTCGTCTCACGGGATCGGGACAGTGCGGATTTGTCGCGATGATTCCTCGATAACGAGGTTCGGACCGGTTGAATCCGAGAGCCTCCCCGTCCCCGTCATGCATGATCCCTCCTGCCTCTTCAATCAGCAGGGCTCCTGCCGCAACATCCCATTCATTCTCAGGCTCGAATGTGGCGACCGCGTGAATCCGTCCACTTGCGACGAGAGCGAGGGCCCACGCAATGGAACGCATCGGGTGACTGGTAATGGAGCCTTCAAGGGACTTGAAGCGGCCGACATGCTGTTCCCATGGGCTGAGCGCGATCACCGGCTGTTGGTCTCTCCGGTGGTCTTGTGGAGAGACCGGCTTATGATTGAGAAGAAGACCTCCGCCTCGTGTGGCTGCAAACAACTCGTCTGTCGAGGGATTGAAGATCGCCGCGACTATAGGATGGCCATCTTCAACGAGGGCCACGGATATACAAAACTCCGGCTCCCCACTGATAAATGCTTTAGTCCCGTCAATTGGGTCCACCACCCAGACGCGTGTTTTCTGGAGCCGATCCTGACCGTCGGGCGATTCTTCCGACAACCATCCGTCGTGGGGAAACGCGGTAAGCAGGCAAGACCGGAGAATCTGATTAACCGCCAAGTCTGCGGACGTCACCGGCGATTGATCTGACTTGGTATGGGTTTCAAATCCATCGGTCGCGAACCGCAAGGTTTCATCACCCTGTTCAACTATGCAGGCGCACAATGCGACGAGCGCATTGTCACGAATCTGGATGAGCTCCGACTGCCTGCCGACGAAACTGTGAGCTGGGTCGATGTCGGCGGTGTGCACAAGGTTGACGTTCTGGAAGCCTTTGGAAGACAGTTCAACCTCCACCCTCTGCTCTTGGAGGACATCGCCAACACGGATCAGCGTCCCAAACTTGACGACTATGAAACCTATTTCTTCTTGGTCGTGAAGATGCTGTCGGCAACGGAGCGCGGTGATATCCTCGTCGAACAGGTGAGTTTCGTGCTTGGGCGCAATTACGTACTGTCGTTCCAAGAGAACGGGGCCGATGTATTTCATTCAGTGCGAGATCGCTTACGAGGCGGGAAGGGACGGCTCCGCCAAAACGGTTCCGATTATCTGCTCTATGCACTGGTGGATGCTGTCGTCGACCAGTATTTTTCTGTGTTGGAATCACTGGGGGAAAAGATCGAAACGCTGCAAGAGCGGGTGACAGCCGATCCGAAGCCCGACACGCTCAGGGATATTCATGCGCTGAAACGGCAGCTGCTGTTCGTGCGCCGGGCCGTCTGGCCCCTCCGAGAGGCGACCAACAGTCTGTGCCGTTCGGAATGTCCGCTTCTTCATGAGCCCACGAAGGTATTCTTTCGTGATGTCTACGATCATATCGTGCAGATCATGGACACGATCGAGACCTTGCGTGAAATGGTGTCGGCGAGCCTGGATATTTACCTGTCAAGCGTGAGCTATCGACTCAACGCTGTGATGAGGGTGTTGACGGTCATCACGACGATTTTCATGCCGCTCAGCTTCATCGCCAGCATTTACGGGATGAATTTTGAGCACATGCCGGAGCTCAAATGGGAGTGGGGCTATCCACTCATCCTCGGACTCATGGGGCTGGTGGCTGCCGGGATGCTCATTGGGTTCAGGCAACGCAAGTGGCTGTAAGGAGAAACGATCGAAGCTATTCTTGAATCTCTACGCGGTCTACAAAGTAGGTCGTCTCACCGAAGCAAGTGGTCGGAAGATAGCGATACTCTTTGTAATGCAGGATAACGCGCTTGCCCATTACTTGTGAAAGCTGGTTCGCCACCCTATTATCCCAGACGGAAAAGCCCCACAAAACCGGGGCGACGCCCGGCACCGTGGTCATCGCGAGTTCCCCCTCGTGGGTCTTGCAGATCCAACCCTTATTGGAAAACTTCTGAATGTAACCGGCGCGGTTGCCGTCCGAGTAGCTGTAATTGAAGGCGACGAGCAGGTAGGCGACGCCGACGAAGAAGACCAGCATCAGAAACAGTTTCGGACGCCAGAGCCACGTGACTGGAAGCAAAATGGTCGACCAGTTCATGAAGCCCTCCTTGCTTAGGCGGGCAGATCGGTGAACAACCACGGAGCCTCGGCTTTTCGCCGAGCCTCATAGGTCGTGATCGCCGACTCATGCTGCAAGGTCAGTCCGATCGAATCCAGCCCTCGATACAGACAGTGCTTCCTGAACGGGTCGATGGTGAAACAGTAGCTAGTTCCGGTAGGCGTCGTCACGGTTTGCTGGCCGAGATCCACACTCAACTGGTAGCCTGGCGTTGCCAGGATATCCTTCATCAAGGCCTGGATCTCTTCCGCCTCCAGGACGACCGGCAGAATGCCGTTCTGAAAACAGTTACTGTAGAAGATGTCCGCGAAGCTCGAGGCGATCACGCAGCGGAAACCTTGATCGAGCAAGGCCCAGGGCGCATGTTCGCGAGAGGAACCGCAGCCGAAGTTGTCGCGGGTTAAGAGGATCGTGGCGCCTTGATAACGAGATTGATTCAGGAAGAAATCCGGATCGGGTGATCCGTCTTTCTTTCTGCGCCAATCGAAAAACAGGCCCTCGCGGAGGCCCGTCCTTTTAATCGTCTTCAGAAACTGCTTCGGGATGATTTGATCCGTATCGACGTTGACGCGATCCAGTGCAGCGACGAGACCGGTTGTTTTTGTAAAGGCTTGCATGTCTGAACCTATTTTTTCATCGGGTCATTTTGTCTTTGATTCATTAGAGCAATGAATCAATCGTCAATGATCCAATCTCAGTTCCAATTTCGTATATCGACAAAATGTCCCTCGACAGCTGCCGCGACTGCCATGGCCGGAGACACAAGATGAGTTCTGCCTCCGGCCCCCTGCCGCCCCTCAAAATTGCGGTTACTGGTTGAGGCGCAGCGTTCTCCCGGCTGAAGCACATCGGCGTTCATCGCCAGGCACATGCTGCAACCTGGTTCGCGCCATTCGAATCCCGCTGCGGTGAAGACCCGATCGAGTCCTTCTTCTTCCGCCTGCTGCTTGATGAGGCCGGAACCGGGGACCACCATCGCACGGACCGTCTTGGCGACTTTCTTGCCCTTTACCAAGCTGGCGGCGAGCCGCAGATCTTCCATGCGCGAGTTGGTGCAAGAGCCGATAAAGACCCGGTCGATCTGAATCGCAGTGATGGGCATGTTGGCCTTGAGGCCCATGTATTCCAACGCCCGTTCGGTCGCCTTGCGGGTCTTCTCGTCCGCCATTTTATTCGGGTCCGGCACCTTGCCGTCGACGCCCGTGACCATGCCGGGGCTGGTCCCCCAGCTTACTTGTGGCGCGATCTCTTCTGCCTTCAAAATCACGGTGGCGTCGTATTTCGCATCCGCATTCGTCTTCAATTGCCGCCAGGCTTTCACCGCCTGATCGAAGGACGCGCCGGTTGGTGCGAGTGGTCGGCCCTTGATGTAGGCAATGGTTTTCTCATCCGGCGCAACCATACCGGCCCTTGCCCCACCTTCGATCGACATGTTGCA
>JACPZN010000230.1 GCA_016195505.1 Nitrospirota bacterium
CCCTCTGTCCCTAATTCGAGATCACCTTGGGCGCCTGTAGGCGGCTGAGGCAGTCCGGCCAGAGTGTGGCCGGGTACTTGTCAAAGATGCCGATCGAATCTGGCGGCAGGGTTGCCCATGCCCCCTGGAGCATTTCGAATTTCAGCTGCCCTGGAGCCCACCCGGCATATCCGGCAAACGCCCGGAAGGTTTTGGTCGGTTCGGCCTGCGTAATGATGCGCTCCAGGACGCGAGCCGTACCTCCCAGATAGACCCCATCGAAGACCGATCGTGCGCCTGCTGGAGGCTCTTTGAGTCGGAACAGCATGAGAAGGCGGGTCGGCTCTACCGGCCCACCCGCAAACAACCTGTAGCTGGTCTCTTTGAGCACGGTGAGGCCCGGCAGTGCCTCGGACAGGAGGACGCTCGTGGAGCGATTCAGAATGAGTCCGAGTGTTCCCTCAGGCCCGTGCTCCACGATGAGCACGACGGCTTGGCGGAAGTTCGGATCATCCAGCCTGGGGCTGGCCACTAAGAGCACACCCTTCTCGACCGACGACGGCCCGAAGTCCATCTCCGCCAGACCAGGTCCCGTAGGCAGGACGATCAAGAGTCCCCCGAGCAGGAAGCTTGCAATGGCGCTTCGTGCACCAGTGAAACCCGGCGCGATCGAGTCCTCAGACGGTGGCAGCATGGGGACAAGTATTGCGGACATTCTACTTTCTCGCCGGTTCCGATAAGAAATTGGCGCCAGGCTACGACTCGCCAGCCGTTGTGTCAACTCAGAGAAGAGAAAAGGAGACAGGGTGAGCTGGCCCGGCGATGGGTATGGTGGTTCGAGTGCCGACAGTCAGGTCTGAGGAGAACTCCATGATGCTTCTGAGAATGTACCCATGCGAGGTGGCTTGCACCTTGTCATAGAGCGGGGTGGCCATTCGGAATAGGGAGGAAAGCACGCCCCGTTTGCGAACCCACACGCCGTTTACTTCGAATAGCATGCGGTAGGAGCCCCACCGACAGGGCAAATGCACGGCGCGCGGCGAGCATGTCCCAGACGCTGTCGCCCACGATGACGCATCGGCTCATGGGTACCTTGAGGCGCATCCCGGCAGCGAGAAACAGATCGGGATCAGGCTTCGCGAAGCGCACGTCGTCGCGCGTGATGACCGGCACCTTCTGATGGAGTTTGAGCAGTTTGAGTGCATACCGTGCGCTGTGCATGCGCCCGCTTGTTGCGATGGCGTGAGGCACGCGATGATGTGCCAATGTGTCCAGCAGGTCCTGCGTTCCGGGAAGCAGACGCAGAGACGGAGCCTGTTTGGCGTACCTCTGCGTGCACCCGCTGAATGTTCTCCGCGTCCTTCCGCGAGACCTGCCGTCCGGTTTCCCGTGACAAGGCGTTGAGCATCAGGCCCCCGCTCATGCCGATCTGGCGGTGAATGCGCCAGACCGGCAGCTCGATGCCGGCCGCTTGCGTGGCTTCGCGCCAGGCCAGCACATGCTGGTAGACGGTATCGACCAGGGTGCCGTCCAGATCGAAGAGAAACGCGAGCGAGTCGAGGCGTCGTGTTTTCGCCATGGCAATATTATCCTTCCAGTTTGGCCTGCATCGTGATCGTCGTGTTCAGCAAACGTGAGATCGGGCATCCCTTCTTGGCTTCCTGCGTCGCCTTCTCCCATGCGGCCCGATCTGCCTTGGGGACTTTGCCTTTGACGTCCAGCAGGATATTTGTCACGGTCCATCCGGCTTCGACCTTGTCGAAGGTGACGGTAGCCGCGGTCTCCAATTTCTCGGGAACTAAGCCCGCATTCCCCAGTTGCGCGGAGAGCGCCATCGTGAAGCAGCCAGCGTGCGCGGCGGCAATCAGTTCCTCCGGGTTCGTGCCTCTCCCATTCTCGAACCTCGTGGAAAACGAATATTGTGTTTGCGACAAGACACCGCTGTCGGTAGAAACGGTGCCCTTGCCGGTCTTCAAGTCGCCTTGCCAGATGGCCGAGCCTTTGCGTTGCATGGTGTCCTCCTTCCGGTTGATGCATGACGGTCAGCAACAACACCGCATGCGTAGTTCAATTGCAGGAATGGTTCGGGATCCCCTTCATACGCTTACCAGCTCCATCGTGAACCAGCGCACACCGCTGTTCAACTCAAATGTTCGGTGCCCCTTTGGCCGGCAGAAGGAGGCGGGAGCATTTGGGTTATAGTTAGACTATGGTTTCCCGACCCAATCTGCGTACTCGCAGACATCCTCGTCGACGAAAGAGACGCGGACGTCGGAGGACGCTCAAGACGCTCTGGCGCTTCGCACGCTGGCGCTGGCGCGAGTCGCGAACTTTCCTCCGCGCGGTCTCGAAAACCCCTCCGACGACACGAATGCTCATCAGTGCCGCTCTCCTGCTCGTCCTGTTGCTGACCGTCAACTGGGTCTACCACGCCTTCTACAAGCCGACCGAAGTCTTTTTTCCGTTGGACGACGCGCTCGACAAGAATCCCGTGCAGACCTGGAAGGAGTACGGCTCACTTTTCCGTGAGCATTCGACGGCGGTCATCACACCAGAGTTGCTGGCGGCGCTGGCCCAGGTTGAGGGCGCGGGGAATCCGGTGGCGCGGACGTACTGGCGGTGGCATCTCTCGTGGAATCCTTTGGAGTGGTACCAACCGGCCTCGAGCGCGGTGGGCATGTTTCAGATCACCGACGGGACGTTCCAAGAGGCGAGGCGCTACTGCATTCATGATCATGTAGTAGTTGAAGATGGGCAGTGGAACGACATGAAATCCTGTTTGTTTAACAACCTGTATACACGCACCTTGCCGAGCCATGCGATCGAGCTGACGGCGGCGCTGCTCGATCACGGCGTCGCCAAGGCGATGGGTCAGCGAGGGACAGGCTCGATGACGCTCCAGAAAAAACAGGATCTGGCCGCTGTAATCCACCTCTGTGGAGCCGGGGCTGGCCATGATTTTGTTCGGCGCGGCTTCCGACTCAAGCCCCACCAGCGTTGCGGCAACCATGACGTGAGAACCTACCTCACCAGGGTCAACGTCATGAAGCAGCAGTTCGTCCGGCTGACGACCGCTGGCTAATCGTCCCGGCTATCGGGAGGCCAGATTGGTTTCCCACTGCATGCGCCAGATAGAAGATCAGCCCAGGCTCTGATATCCTCCCACCCACGAGGTGAGGAGCAGCAGCCTGGAGCCCCACTCATGATTCACATCAGACCAGCGACCGAAGCTGATTTTTCATCCCTGCTCCAGGTGCAGCAGGCCGCCTTCGGTGAATATGCGAATCTCTATGAAGTGAGTGCCTGGACCACGGAAACGTTGGACAGTCTCAGGCAAGATGCCAAGGACAAACGAATCTTGGTGGCGGAACTGCAGGGAGTGATAGGGGGATCAGTCCGCTTTTGGACCGTGGCTGGGGTGTGCGTGATCCGGTTGTTATCCGTGAGTCCTGGCCATCAATGCCACGGGGTGGGAAAAGCGCTGATCCGCGAAATCGAACGGGTCACGGCCGATGCCCATAAGTTTTATGCCTGCACCATGCTGCGTACGGCCATGAACATTCACTTTTTCTTAAGCCTCGACTACAAGGCGGAATCGATTCTCCCCGACCATTACCACCACCTCGATCTCATCTGTTTCGCCAAGTATCGTGAGGCGACGACAAAGGCGACACCCGCTCCCTCCTAACCGACCCTCGACGTCTTCCACACAGGGCCCCGACCTTGCCTCTCCCGCCTCGATCCACAATCAATTGGTCTTGCCTACGCGGTCAGCGAGCGCAAGGGATAGACCAGACCGCCTATCAACTTTCCTCTGTTCCTCTGCCTCTAGTTCCCGTACTCTTCTTCCCACCTATGAATCACTCCAACCCCCTTCCCAAGCCCGGCACCCTCTGGCCCACGCTGCTCGAACGGACAGCCCACGCTCGTAACCGGAAGGCGATCCTCTCCATCCCCACGGAGCCGGAGGTGATCGAGCAAAGTGGCGTAGCGTTTCAGGTGCGCGTCCTCACGGCTCTCGCCGCGAAAGCGCTCGTCACGGCTGCGAAGTCGAACGCCGACCCCTTCCTGCCGTACGATCCTGATCTGTTCGTGGCGGACATCTCCCCGACTCATGTGGCCTTGCTGAACAAGTTCAACGTGGTCGATCATCATCTGTTGATCGTCACGCGCGCCTTCGAGGACCAAGAGGCGCTGCTCACTCGCGAGGATTGCGCGGCGCTGCTGATCGGTCTTACCGAGATCGATGGGCTCGGCTTTTATAACGCCGGACCAGCCGCCGGGGCCAGCCAGCGCCACAAACATCTGCAGCTGATTCCGTTATCCGTTTTACCCGAACCCAGACTGCCGATCGAGCCGCTGTTGCGCGCCGCGCGGATGGCCGGCCCCACCGGCACGGTGCCGGGCTTGCCGTTCCTCCATGCCTATGCGCCTCTGGATCCAGCATGGCTCGACCATCGGAATGAGAGCGTTGCGTCGATGCTCGCTTGTTATCGGTCGCTACTCCGCGCCGTGGGCTTGTCCGTTGAAGCAACTGCAGAGCGCCCTGTTCGCTCGGCTCCGTATAACCTGCTCATGACCAGGCAGTGGCTGTTGCTGGTGCCACGGTCCCAAGAATATTTCAAGGGCATTTCAATCAATGCGCTTGGCTTCGCGGGGGCCTTGCTGGTGAAGAGCGTGGCGCAACTTGCTATGTTGCGGAAGCACGGTCCCATGACCGCGCTTCAGCGTGTGGCGTTGCCACAGAAGTCGTGAAGCCTTAACACAGGAGGAGAATGATGATACGTCATCTAGTTGTTCTCGCGGTGGCATTCGTGATGGTTTCCAGTCTGGCGTCCGGCTGCATTCCGCGTCACCCTCCGCACACGCCTCAGCCTGTACCCGAAGTCCCCGCCAAACAACTCGGCTCGGCTGAGCAAGCCCAGCGGTGACGCCGCAGCACGGTTACGACGAGGACGTCCCGCTCGATCGTCTGAGACCTCATAGTGGACGTACCGGGACGATGAGTTCTTGGGGATGTTCGAGGATTCGCTTCAACTCTTTCAGAAACTCCGCTCCCATCATGCCATCGATAGCCCGATGATCGCAGGATAACGTCACCTGCATCCGCCGGCCGACTCCGACGCTGCCTGCCGTGACGACCGGTACGTCCCTGATGGCGCCCACGGCCAGCGACGCGGCCTGTGGCGGGATGAGCAGGGCAATGAAGTTGTCCACGTCGAACATGCCGAGATTGGAAATAGAGAACGTGGCACCGGTGTACTCCTGCGGTTGCAACCGCTTCTGTTTGGCCCGCTCGATGAGCGCACGCGATTCAGCCGTGATCGTCTCCAACGTCTTCGTGCCGCAATCCCGAATAACAGGTGTGATCAGGCCGTCTTCCATGCCGACCGCCACGCCGATATCGATTTGCGCATAGCTTCTGCAGACGTCTCCGAGAT
>JACPZN010000229.1 GCA_016195505.1 Nitrospirota bacterium
CCACACCAGATTAATACGGGCATCGCGAAGCATGCGCATGACCGGAATGCTGAGCTCACCACTCTTACGCTGCGACTCAACAGTCATGAACCCCCGCCCCGCGCGCACTTGGAACAGGTCGTTGACCACTTCCCAATACCATTCGCTTCCGATAATTTTAGCTGCGGCCGACTCCAACCTGAGGTCGCCTTTCTTGTTGGCCCAGGCCCCGCAGAAGGCCATCACGGCGTCGAGCGCCAGCGTATAGGCTGCAGCACGACAGAGCTTTTCTCCAATGAGAGTGTGTTCGCCGATCGGTTTATTCCACTGGACTCGGGTGTGTCCCCACCAGCGCATCACGGACAGGCACTGCTTGAGGCCCCCCGAACTGGCTGCGGGGAGTGTGAGGCGGCCGACTGTGAGCGTGGCAAGTGCGATCCTCAGGCCATCCTCTTCGTTGCCCAGGCGGTTTTCAATCGGGACGTAGACGTTGGTGAACGTCGGTATGCCGTTGTATATCCCTCTCACCCCCTCGAAACGCAAACGGGTGACGGAGCACCCTGGCCAGTGGGTTTCAAGGATGAAGGCCCCATATCGCTTCTGTGCCTGGGGGTCTTGGAGTTCTTCTGGCCGATCAACAATTCGTGCAATGACGACTAGCATGGAACACAAGAACTCGCCGTTCTGTTTGGCTGAATTCGTAATGAAAAACTTTTCTCCCGTGATGCGGTAGGCAACGGTCCTCCCATTTTCTATGACGCGCACAGCGTACGTTTCTACCTTTGAAATGTCGCAACCCACATTTCGTTCCGTGAGCGCAAACCCTGAAATTTCACCCTGAGCAAGCCGAGGGAGATACTTGGCCTTCTGTTCTTCTGTTCCGAAGAGTCGCAATGGTTCAGGAACGCCGATCGATTGTGCGGCTGACAACAGCACGGTAAGCGATGCATCAAAGCTCGCGCACAGGGTGGCGACTTTCTGATACTCAGATTGGGTCAACTCCAGCCCGCCGAAGCGTCTAGGAATCTTGATGCCAAAGGCTCCGATCTCAGCTAGTGTTTTTAAGACCGGCTCAGGCAGCTCCCCCTCACTGTCAACTCGTTCAGGATCAAGGGGGATAAGGGCAAGTTTGAATCGTTCCAGGAAATCCAGGGCAGCCGGACTCGTCTCCGGAATGCCGATTGAGGTAAAGAGATCCCATCGGACGTCGGCTTCAAACAACCCTGCAAGAAACCCGGAGTAGGAAGCCTTATCACGAGCGGTCTCGGCCACCACCTCAGATCCTTGAAACACATCAGGTTTTGTCATGCGCGGCATTTCCATGGCAGGCACATTAGGGTGTTGCGCTCATCTCATCACTTAACTTTACCACTGTTGAGGCGATGTTTCCCCCGTAAGCGGCCCAGCCAGACCCCCTCTTATGTAGCACCCATACACCAGGAACGAGGCGAGCCGTTGACGCCCTGGAGTGGTAGGATGTGGTGTAGATCAGGTGTGGTTGTGCGCATCGGCGCGTGAGGGTTCTTCACTCCGGATGTCGGACGGAGAATGCACCATGCGTAATGTCGTCGTCGTTGACGGGTTTCGTACCCCACTGTGCAAGGAGGGAACAGACTTTCGCGAGACAGATGCGGACGTGCTTGGCGCCTGGGTCGTCCGCGAAATGATCACACGGTGTCACCGCTGGAATCTTCCCCTGGAGACGATCGATTGTGTCTTAGGGAGCAATGTGGCAACGCCCACGCACGCGGTGAATCCAACTCGAGTTGCAGCCGTCACTGGTGGCCTCCCCGTCACGATTCCCGCCGATACAGTGGCAGGGAAAAATTGCGGCTCAGGAGTGACGGCACTCTACTATGCGAGCTTGCGTATCAGGAGCGGTGACGCCGATACGGTGCTCGTCATCGGCATGGAGGCGATGAGCCGGATCCCGGTCGCCTACCACCACACGGTTGCTGACCTCCTTCTGCAATACGGTAAAGCGAGAAGCTTTCGGGATCGTGCCGCTGGCGCTCTTGCCCTCATTCCCACGCTCCTTAACCTCAAGAAATATCCACCGCGCGTCGGCTTGGTGCTGGGTCTCACGGATCCGATGTGCGACCTCATTATGGGGCTCACCGCAGAGAATATTGCAAAAGACCCGGCTCTTGGCATCACTCGCGCGGACCAGGACGCGTTTTCCGTTCGGTCGCACAGGAACGCGGCGCAGGCATGGAAGGATGGCCTCTTTGCGGACGAGGTCGTGCCTATGTATGTCCCAGAGAGAAGCGCCTATATCATGCGAGACAACGGAATTCGTGAGGATGCCGGTCAGGAGACGTTTCGTGATGTGAAGCCCGTGTTCGACAGGCACCACGGTTCAGTGACGCCGGCCAACTCCTCGCAAATAACCGATGCAGCCGCAGCGGTGCTGCTCATGGAAGAAGAGAAGGCCAAGTCCCTCGGCTTGCCGATCCTCGGGTACCTGAAAGACTACGCCGATTTTGGGTATGAACCCTCCTGCATGGGCCTGGCCCCCGTCGGTGCCATCGCCAAAGTGCTGGCCAGGGCTCACCTGACCCTCAAGGACTTCGCAGTATGGGAGATTAACGAAGCCTTTGCGTCCGTCGTGTTGGGAATCAGCCGCATTCTTAACTCGTCATCTCTCATGGAACGCAAGTTCGGCCGCTATGGACTGACTGAACGTCTCGGCGAAATCCCGCCCGACGATCTCA
>JACPZN010000239.1 GCA_016195505.1 Nitrospirota bacterium
GGCAGCCATACGGGCTCCATGCTCTGCAGCCGCCGACTCCAGGAGAATGCGATAGGCCTGGATCTGAAAGTGCTTGGGCACCAAGGCGTTCAACAACTCGGCCTCATCGGGCTCATAGAGATAACTGCCGCCGGTCGTGCCTGTCTGTTGCTGGGCACCGAATTCGGCAGCCGCATCGACTGGAAACAGTTTCTCAACGATCACGCGCTGTTGAATAGCCGACTTGAATTCGTTGTAGACAACATGGAGTTCATCGAACGTGCCCTTCACGAAGTTGTCGGTCAGATCACCGCCGATGTCGATCGCATGTTCGAAGCTAAGCTTGTCGAAGACCCCGGTCCATTCTTGGCGAATGGTCCACGTCCGGCGGCGGAAATAATCGCGGCCTTTACGGCCAACGATGCTGAGATTGACCTTAAGCCCCTGTGCTTCACATTGCCGAACAAACTCGGTGCTCTTTCGAACGATATTCCCATTGAACCCGCCACAGAGCCCGCGATCGCTGGTGATGATGAGGATCTCGACCTTCTTCCCTTCGCGCTTCTGCAGAAGAGGATGGGCAGAGCGGTTGACGCGCTGGCTCAGATTGCTCAGGATGCCGCGCATCTTGTGTGCGTAGGGACGCGCCGCCAAAATGCGGTCCTGTGACCGCTTGAGCTTCGCCGCGGCCACCATCTTCATGGCCTTGGTAATCTTCTGCGTATTTTTGAACGCCGCAATCTTGCGGCGCAGGCTTTGTAGACTGGGCATGCTTCTAAGCTCTCAGCAGTCAACTTTTCAGCCCTCAGCTTAATGCTGATAGCTGAATGCGGATGTCTACTTCCCGCCGTATCCCATCTTCTGTTTAAAGGTCGCTATAATTTCCTTCAGTCTGCCGCCGACCTTGTCATCGATCTTGCCAATACTGGCGACTTCTTTTTTCAAATCAGAGTGGTGCTGCTGAACATAATGGAGTAGGTCCGCTTCGAACTGTTGCACTTTGTCGACCGGCACGTCATCGAGAAAGCCGTTGACGCCGGCGTAGATCGACAACACCTGATCGGCAACGGGCATCGGCTTGTATTGACCTTGCTTGAGCAACTCCACCATGCGGACGCCGCGCGCAAGCTGCATCTGGGTAGCCTTGTCGAGTTCGCTGCCGAACTGGGCGAAGGCCGCCATTTCACGATATTGCGCGAGGTCCAGCCGGAGCGTACCGGCCACTTGCTTCATCGTCTTGATCTGGGCTGATCCGCCGACGCGGGAGACCGATAGGCCGACATTGATCGCCGGACGAATACCGGAATAGAACAGATCGCTGCCGAGATAGATCTGACCGTCTGTGATCGAAATGACGTTGGTCGGAATATAAGCCGAGACGTCGCCCGCCTGTGTTTCAATGATAGGAAGCGCCGTGAGACTTCCGCCGCCGAGCTTATCGTTCAACTTGGCCGCTCGCTCCAGCAACCGAGAATGGAGATAGAACACGTCGCCGGGATAGGCTTCGCGGCCTGGCGGTCTTCGCAGCAACAACGATAACTGACGATATGCGACCGCGTGCTTGGACAAATCATCATAGACAATCAACGCGTGCTTACCGTTATCGCGGAAGTATTCACCGATTGCAGCGCCGGAGAATGGCGCCAGGAACTGCATGGGCGCAGGATCGCTTGCCGTAGCCGCCACGACCATGCTGAAATCCATCGCATGATTCTCTTCGAGGGTTTTCACAACGCGAGCAACGGTCGAACGCTTTTGACCGATGGCGACGTAGATACAAAAAACGCCTAGGCCTTTTTGATTGATAATCGTATCGACAGCGATGGCGGTTTTGCCCGTTTGCCGATCGCCGATGATTAACTCCCGCTGTCCACGACCGATGGGGATCATGGCATCGATGGCCTTGATGCCGGTCTGCAGCGGCTCCCGAACCGATTGACGGGTGATCACGCCGGGGGCGACCACTTCGATGCGCGAAGCATGAGAGGACTTGATGGCTCCCTTGCCGTCGATCGGCTGGCCGATTGCGTTGACGACCCGACCGACCATGGCTTCACCCACCGGAATTTCCGCGATGCGACCCGTACGTTTGACGGGATCGCCTTCTTTAATCCCAACATCGTCGCCCATCAAAACCGCGCCGACGTTGTCCTCTTCGAGGTTCAATGCGATCCCGTAGAGCCCGCCGGGGAATTCGAGCATCTCACCGGCCATGGCCCCGTCGAGGCCGTAGATCTTGGCAATACCGTCGCCGACTTGGATGACGGATCCGGTTTCCTTGACGTCGACTTGCTTATCGAAGCCTTGGATTTTCTCTTTGATGATCGCACTGATTTCATCTGCCTTGATCTGCATGGCTACTCCTTAGTCAACAGGCTCTGCATCGCTTGCAAGCGTCCTCGGACGGTACTGTCGACCACCGTACTGCCGATGTGAATGCGGACTCCAGCCAAGTGGCTTGCATCGGCCTGAAAGGTGACGTCGACGTCCCGCTTGAGGGTTTCACGAAGGCGTGTTTTGATTCGATTTTGTTCGGCTTGTGTGAGCGGGGTTGCGGAAGACACGGTGACTTGCTGGGTCCCCTTCGATTGATCAACCAGCCTCGCAAAGGCCTCTGCGATTTCCGGCAGAAACCCAACACGATTCTTCTTCACCAACTGGCGGATGAACGCCTTCCCTGCCGGAGGACATCGAAAGCGTCCACCGAGTTCCGTCAAGACGGCAATTTTGTCTTCGATGCCGAAGGCGGGTGACGCAACGACATGGCGCAGAGGCACTGAGTCCTTCATGGCCTGACCCAGAC
>JACPZN010000223.1 GCA_016195505.1 Nitrospirota bacterium
GCTGCGTCGAAAGCCGGGTTGATCGGATTGATTAAAACTGCAGCGCAGGAATGGGGACCACAGAATGTCCGAGTGAATCTCGTGCTGCCCGGATGGCAGAAAACAACCTTGACTGAGGGCCTGTTCCCCGAAGGCGAGGGATGGCCGGACCACGCGCTGCACCGTCCGCCAGCAATAGAAGAAGTCGCGCGTACGGTCGTGCATATGGCGCAGCTCAATGATATCTCAGGGCAAGTGTGGAACTGCGACAGTCGAAATCTCTAACAAGAGCATATGGCTGATTGCTAATAGCTTATGGCTGGATACAAAACCGAAGAAGCATGATGTGCTCCCGATCCGAAACCATATCCCATATGCGATACGCCATTAGCTCTTTCAAATGAACCGCGGCGTCTTCATCACAGGGACCGACACAGGTGTCGGCAAGACGCTAGTCGCCGCCGCTGTGGCCTTGGCCTTGAAGAAACGGGGCCACGCTGTGGGTGTGATGAAGCCGATCGAAACCGGTGTCTCCCCCTCTAGAGTGACGCAGTCTGATGCAGCGCGGCTACGAGCCATTGCTGAAAGCGAGGACCCACTCGGGGCGATCTGCCCCTACCAATTCGCATGGCCGATAGCCCCCCTTGCTGCTGCGCAGGCCGAACAGCGGGCCATCAATCCGGACGTAATCAGAAAAGTGTACCGACTCCACGCCAGTCGATATGACTGGACGGTCGTCGAAGGTGTCGGTGGGGTCTCCGTGCCGATCACCCCGAGCACCGATGTCATGGACCTGATCGTCCGGTTGAAGCTTCCATCTGTTGTCGTTAGCCGGTCTGGGCTTGGCGGGATCAACCATGCGCTGCTGACAATCGAAGCACTTCGCCGGAGGAGGATCGCGATCGTCGCGTTGGTCCTGAACCAGACACATCTGGTCAGATCGAAGATAGCGCGTGTCCAAGAGCGGACCACCGTCGAAATAATTCGGAAGCAGGCAGGCGTGCCCGTGATTGGCCCCCTGCCCTATCACTCAGGACTCTCCCGACGTTTTCGGCAGTCGACCGTTCAGCTGGCCCGATCCGCTGCCATTAAGAAGCTGACGAAGTTGGTGCTGGCATCCGGCAGACGAAATCATTGACAGCTCGCTGGATATCGGATGCCTTCAGAATCGCGGAGACGACTGCCACGCCATTGGCTCCCGCACGCATCATCTCCCCAACCTGATCCGCCGTAATTCCTCCGATGGCAAAGATCGGCAGCGACGTGAGCTCACGGATCGCTCGTAGTCCATCGACTCCAACCACCGGATCATGATCCTGTTTTGATCCCGGTGTACAGATCGGGCCGAAGCCGATGTAGTCCGGCTTGAGCCGCTCTGCTTCTTTCACTTGCTCCGCGTTGTGTGTGGACAGACCGATCAGTCTGTTTTGTCCCATGACTTTTCGTGCAAAGGCATAGGACAAGTCGGTCTGACCAAGATGAACACCTTCTGCCTCAACCGCTAGCGCCAGATCACAACGATCATTCACGATGAACGTGACGCCAAGATCAGATGCAATCTTCCGAAGCGTGAACGCCTCGGCATAGGCCTCCTTCATCGACGCGAACTTGTTTCGATACTGAAAGATTCTCGCGCCAACTTGAGCCGATTGAATCAGCACGTCATGCAACGATCGATCTGGATTGATCGAAGGATCGAGAATGACGTACAGACCGAAAAGTGAACCTGTCGGGTGGGTAGGTTTCATTTGTAAAGATGAAGAATTGTCCGGTTACGGGGCCAATGTCAATTTGAGAATTACCGCTTGGAGTTCTCCAACGCCTTTTGTTTCACGATCCGAAAATGGGTTTCCAAATCCTGCCGCATGGCAATGGCAATGAGCCAGTCCGGCAGCATGGACTTGACCTCGACGATCAGTTCAAATTCCGCGTTTGTCTGATTCCCCTCACTAGTTGGTTGAAGCTTCCAGACGCGGTGATAGCGCTTAAAGTCCCCCGCCTTCAGATCGGTCACAAGGTCGCCGTTCGGCAAGGTACGTGATTCCGTCACCAGCCGGTGCTCGCCAGGCATCAGTGCATGCTCGATGCGAAGATCGGTCGTCGCAACCCCCTCATGGACGTTGAACTGAGCCACCCTCATTCGTACTTCAAAGAGCGCCGGCCAGTGCTCATAATCGGTCAACAGCGCAAGAACAACTTCTGGCTTGGCTGGAAACAGGACATGAGCTATCGCACGGACTCCGCCGCCGGACTCCGGCTTAACCTCTAACGTATCTACATGGGAAGCAGCACGCGCACCCTGCAGCCACAGAGGCGTGAAGAAAGGACCCGTAAGAACGAGCACAAGCAGGATGACCGGCAATGCGCTCGGTTGTCTATCCAACAATCGCATCCAGCAATCGCTGATGAATCTTCCGTACCCGTTCAAGCTGCCCTTTGGCTGCGAACCGTTCGTAGAATCCGTCGGCACGAAATTCTTTGGCGAGTGGCGCCCAGGGCTTCAGGATTTCGGCAAACGGTTTGTGCGAGCGCTGCTCGTCCCAGTCGTTCATTAGTTTGCGATCCACGATTAAATCATCCAGCACCCGGATCAACGCCTTCAACGTGACGTCTCGGGTGAACATGTAGCGTTCGTTGTTGCCCCATACCTCCGCCATCACATCCTTCACGCCCTTCAGATAGTCGCGCACGAGCGCGTAGCAGCGGTCGGCTTTCATCCCAAGATGCGATTCCATCCAGCGCTTATGTGCGGTGACGACCTTGAGCATTTCGTTGAAAACTTCAGACTGCAGAATCCACTTTTCTTGTTTACTCCGCCCGCCAAGGCGGTTGATTTTGTACCGCAGCGGCGAGTCCTCTTCGCTATACATGAGGTTGACCACCTTGGCCGCGAATTTCTTCTCCGGGCTTTCCCACGACACCTTTTCATAAAGATCCACCAAATGCGAACGGTTGATCCTGGTGTGGGTGGAATTGATGATGACGAACATTTCCGTCGCAAAGTCTCCGCTCCGTCCATCGAACAACAGACACGGCACTTCGACCCGCGCGATCTGATCCGGATGTTTCTCATGAAAAAAATGAAGCCCGGCCAACCGGTGCTGGCCATCGATGACCAGATACTTCCCCTTCGGCTCGCTCAGATGACCGATCGAGTCGGAGTCACCGGCTTTCTGAAAGCGGAGAGTCTCGTCGGTGAAGAGCAACACGGTGCCAGGAATCATCGGCTGCGCCACGACGGTTTCGTAGAAATTGACGATCTGTTTGATCTTCTGCCGGTTCAACACGCGCTGGAAGCCCTTCTCGCTCCGCTCAATCCCGGCTATGAACTGCGCCACCTCGTCGTGTTCGGAGATCCGGCTTTGCGTGAGCTCTTCCCCTTCGAAATAGTAGCGGCTCGTAAACCGAATCTTCTCCAATAAATCGGTCGCCTTGTAGGCGATAAAATAGAATGTGCCTTCTTTTTGCTGGATTCGCGTCGCGAGCATGGAACCTCCATGAATTCGAGTGGCGCTTTACCGGGTGATTCTACGCGGACCATCCCATGGCCGCAAGACGAAGACCTGTGTTACCATGCGTGCACGATGATCACACGGTGGCTGGCGCTCAGTTTTTTCCTCTCCCTTCTGGCAGTGCTCAGCATGGCCCTTGACGAAGCGAACGCACAGCCGATGGAGGACCCAGGCGCTACGACCGAACTGTCTTGCAGCTTCGCCATGGCGAAGGGCCCGACCGGGCAAACATGTCAGGTTCCCTTTCCGCAAGGATGCCTCGTCTCGTACATCCCCGGCACAAAACAACCCTGGACGACGATCTCCAGAGGCGGCAGACTCCTGTGCCGCTTCGATGATAAGGGAACCGACTGGAAAACCAAAATTACCGGTGCCTGTGGTCGTTGCCAATCAGATCATTGTTCGGCCAAGTTCAGTGTCCGCTTTGATTGTTCTCACCAACAGTGATTCATTCTCCCATGTCCCTCTCACGGGCGATCAAACAAGAAGCTAGCGCGTTAGGATTCGATGCCGTCGGCATCGTGCGCGTCGATCGACCTCCCGCTACACCGCAACACATGCTCCTTACCCGGCTCGCGCAGTGGCTCGAACGCGGATTCAACGGCACCATGGCCTGGATGGGACGAACACCGGAGAAACGCGCTGATCCTCGGCTTGTCCTTCCAGGATGCCGTTCAGTCATCTCGGCTGGGATTAACTACCTGACCGAGCATCGCGCCGATGAACGTCCGGGCCATGGCCGCATCGCACGGTACGCCTGGGGAAAGGACTACCACAAGGTTCTTGGTGATCGGCTCAGGCAACTTGAGCGTCGTATTCACAGCCTGGCGCCGGAAGCCGAGACCCGTTCCTACGTCGATACCGGGCCCGTGATGGAAAAAGCCTGGGCGGAACGGGCTGGTTTGGGATGGATCGGCAAACACTCAAATCTCGTGTCGGCCGAATACGGCTCCTGGCTCTTGCTCGGCGAAATCCTGACCACGCTGGATCTGGAGCCAGACGAGCCGGCAACCGATCTCTGCGGCAGTTGCACCCTCTGCATTCAAGCCTGCCCGACCAAGGCGATCGTGGAGCCCTATGTCGTCGATGCCACCCGCTGTATTTCCTATCTCACCATTGAGTTGCGCGGGGACCAGACCGCCATCCCCGACGAATTACAGACGCGCTTGGGAAACAAGATCTTCGGGTGTGACGATTGTCTCGATGTCTGTCCATTCAATCTGCGGGCTGAACCAACTGGGGAACCGGCCTTCCAGCCAACCTCATTGACCCTCACCCCCAGCTTGGATGAACTGTCCAAGATGGAGGAATCGACCTTCACAAGCTTGTTTCAGCACAGCCCCATCCGGCGAGCCAAACACGCTGGAATCCTTCGTAACATCGCGATTGCACAGCGGAATCACAAACAGCCCGAGACCACTCCTTACCCCGGGTCTGTACTCCTTTCGCCCTAGGCATCTCCCCTCTTTTATTCCTCACTGAAAGAGGAGTAGGCTGTAAATAATCACCAGTTCTTCGATGGTTCGACAGGAGCCCTGAACAAGGAGTTCTCCGATGAACCTTCTGAACTTTCTGCTCATCTCCAAGGACCCCGAAATTCGACGACTTCTCGAAGCCGCTGCGCCTCCGCACACAACGATTCACACAGCACCTACCATCTCCGAAGGGCTGCGCCTCTGGCAGGAGACCTGCCCGGCCCTCATGATCTGCGAAGGCAGTCCCCACGCCTTGGCGCCTCTTCTTGAATCTGTGCGGCAAACCCCTACGTCGCCCCCTATACTTGCGATCGGCGAACGCCATTCCGTTAAAGACGCCGTCGAAATCATGCGAGCCGGAGCCTCGGATTACCTGACAAAGCCGATTCTGTTGCAGGACCTGCGTACGTCAATTACCCAACTGGTTCAGCACCCCATGCCTGCGGTTGCACCCGACTCGCCGCGCGATCGTTTTACGCAGATCATCAGCATCTCGCCTCAGATGAATCTCATGAAGCAACTGGCCAAAGAGGTGGCGCTAACCGAAGCAACTGTCCTCATCACCGGAGAAAGCGGAACGGGGAAGGA
>JACPZN010000224.1 GCA_016195505.1 Nitrospirota bacterium
CCCGTTTGGCGATGGTCGTCAGGAGTGGGACAAACAGATCGCTGTCGTAATTGCTGAACACTCCTTGAGCCACTGCCGCGAGCCGTTCCAGGCCCATGCCGGTGTCGATGCTTGGTTTCGGCAAGGGATTCAACTTGCCGGAAGCATCCCGGTTGTACTGCATGAACACGAGGTTCCAAATCTCAATGACACGATCGCCTTCCCCATTCGGCCGGTCGCCGCCGGGAACGAAAAGACCCTGATCGAAATGAATTTCGGAACAAGGCCCGCAGGGGCCTGTGTCTGCCATCTGCCAGAAGTTGTCTTTCTCGCCGCAACGGACGATGCGCGAGGAAGGCACACCGATCTTTTTCCAAAGCTGGTCGGCTTCGTCATCCTCGCGGAAGATCGTCACCCACAATCGATCTTTGGCTAACCCCACCGTATCCGTCAGAAATTCCCAGCCGAATCTGATCGCGTCCTCCTTGAAGTAGTCACCGAACGAGAAATTGCCCAGCATCTCAAAGAACGTGTGGTGGCGCCTCGTGTAGCCGACATTCTCCAGATCATTGTGCTTGCCGCCTGCGCGGAGGCACTTCTGCACCGTCACGGCCCGCTTGTAGGCCCGCGTCTCCTCGCCGAGAAAGACCCGCTTGAACTGGTTCATCCCGGCATTGGTGAACAGCAGGGTCGGATCAGCCTGCGGAATCAGAGCGGAGCTTGGCACCGCCTGGTGTCCTTGCTGTTCAAAATACCGGATGAATGCCTGACGGAGTTCTTGTGCGCTATGCTTCATTAATCTGGTCCTTCATCTCCTGAACGAGTGCCCATCATACGGTCGATCGTCTCCTCCTCAAAACCCCGCTGACGTAGGAGGCGGAGGGCTTGGATCGGCGTCAAACGCTGCCCTCGGCGTTGCCTGGCCTTCAGCGCTCGACGCGCCAAAGTCACCTCATCAACCCCGCGTAAAGCGGCCCGAATCGCGCCGTCGGCCACAGAATCTGCAATCCCTCTGGCCTGTAATTCTGCCTTGAGTCGCTCTCTCCCCATCGGCCGACGAGCCAGCCGATTCTCGACCCATCGCTCAGCGTAAGCGTGATCGTCCAGATACCGGAGAGCGGATAAACGGCCAATCGTCTGCTGAGCCTGGGCGGGTGAAGCCCCCTTGCCCCTGAGAAATTGCTCGACCTGAGTGGCAGTGCGATCCCATCGAGAAAGGTACCGCACCGCAAGATGCAGCCACGGTTCGGATGACGATGGGCCTGTTCGTTTGCCTGCACGCACAAGCTGCTGCGCCCGAAAGTTATCGATGGGCCCGCTTCTCTTCGCCCCTCACCACCGGCTTCTCGTCCTTTATCTCGGCCTTTTTGTCCGTACGCATGGGCACGCCGGCCAATTCTCTGAGTTTTGCCTCAACTTCACGCGCCATCGCAGCGTTATTCTTAAGAAAATCTCGCGCCGCGTCGCGGCCCTGGCCGATCCGTTCACCCTTATAGGAGTACCAGGCGCCGGACTTTTCAATGACCTTCTTGTCGACCCCCAAATCAACCAATTCACCGGTCTTGGAAATACCTTCCGCGAACATGATGTCGAACTCCGCCTGCCTAAATGGCGGCGCCATTTTATTCTTTACCACCTTCACCCGCACGCGGCTGCCGGTCACGTCCTGGCCTTCCTTGATCGACTCGATGCGCCGGATATCCAACCGCACAGACGAATAGAACTTCAGCGCGTTGCCGCCGGTGGTCGTCTCGGGATTGCCGAACATCACGCCGATCTTCATGCGAATCTGGTTGATGAAAATGAGCGTTGTCTGCGACTTGGAGATTGCCGCAGTCAGCTTCCGCAGAGCCTGCGACATCAGCCTGGCCTGCAAACCCATATGAGCGTCACCCATCTCGCCTTCAATCTCGGCCCGCGGGGTCAATGCCGCCACCGAATCCACCACGATCAGATCGATGGCTCCGCTGCGCACAAGCGTTTCGGCAATTTCCAGCGCCTGCTCGCCCGTATCCGGCTGCGACACCAGCAAGTCGTCCGCCTGCACACCCAGCTTCTTAGCATAGGTCAGATCCAGCGCATGTTCCGCATCGATGAAGGCCGCCACCCCGCCGGTTTTCTGCACTTCGGCAATACAATGGAGCGTCATCGTCGTCTTGCCGGAGGCTTCCGGCCCAAAAATTTCGATCACTCGGCCACGCGGCAAACCGCCGACACCCAGGGCGATATCGAGCCCCAACGACCCGGTGGAAATTGCCGGGACATCGGCTGGCCGATCATCGGCCCCGAGCTTCATAATGGCTCCTTTCCCGTACTGCTTCTCAATCTGGGAGAGGGCCAATTCCAACGCGCGCTTCTTGTCCTCTTTCTCTGACATCAGTGCACTCCTCTGCTTAAAGTCGTAGAGCGTATCTCGTGACGCGTCGTTCGTCTCTCGTCATTCACGGTCAGGATTATCGTTGTCCGCGAGATATCCTTCACGAACGACGAACTAGTGGAGAGGATTATACCGAAGCGAGAGGGGGAAACCTAGCCTCTCGTCTGGCTGGTGAAGCGTATCTCGTGATGCGTGATTTGCAGACCAAGACGTCCGAGAACAAGAATCTCAGCCTATCCAGAAGGGCAGCATCGATGGGTGATGAATCTGCAGCGGTGCGGAAGGTTGTCTTGCCGCTCAATCTGGAGGAGCCTATACTGCGGGCCAGGGAGAATTGTGGTCTTGTACGAAACTGTATAATCCATGCAGCATTTGCTCAGGGCGTTAGGCCAATACCAAGGGTGGGGCCTCTGAACGTCGGCAGAAATCTTGGGGGATACCCGATCCCTGAAAATTTTCGCTTTTCCGTTTTCTTCCGGAGAGCCATCATGGGGACCATTTTGTGAGCATTGATCGGGGTTCTCCAACTGTTGTTGTTCAAGTCCGATGCCGCGCACGTGTGGGCGGCTGCCGCCGCCGGAGATACGTATATGTCCATATTGGCTATCCTCGTCGGACGCTTTCGGCTCATGGCAGGCGTGATTCCTCTCGGAGCCCTGTTAGGACTCATCGCCGCTACTGTTTGGTGGACCATTGCAGTTCATACTACGGACTCATTTGTGCTTGCGGCAGTTGCCGGGATCTGTTTCGGTTCAGTCTATGTGTGGTCTGACGCGCGATCGAGCCCATGCCCACTGTACCCAGGCATGCAAGTGATCGGCTCAGTGGGTGGGGATCGAATCACTTCGACAATGCGGCGAAACGATATGAGTTCGACATTGAGTTGACTCCGCTCCTGGCGCCAGGCCAATGAGTGCTGTTCCGGAGCATTCTGTCAGAATGGGGTTAGGCGGAGGTGGTCCGGAGTGGGGTGCTCAATCAACCGGAAAAGTGTAAACAGCCCTTCTTTATCCCACCCAC
>JACPZN010000225.1 GCA_016195505.1 Nitrospirota bacterium
ACGCGAGGGAAGATTTCCCTGAACCCGACACCCCGGTGATGGCCGTTACTTTGTTGTGGGGGATGCAGAGCGAGATGTTTTTGAGGTTATTCTGCCGAGCGCCCTCGACGATGAGGTCTGAAGACTGGTCCTGAGGCAGAGGGGTGGCTTCCACGACGCATGCTCCAAGAATGATAAATGAATGATGCTAGCAGCCTCATCGCACCGCTTCAACGGGATTCGGGAAAGACTTGGTGATTGGCCCATCAGATGAGAGGATAGAGGCATTCGGCGAGGAGGAAGTATGATTCTATCGACGACAAACAGTATCGAAGGGACAAAAGCCGTCAAGTATTTGGGGTTAGTCTCCGGGGACGCCATTCTCGGCGCGAACATCTTTCGCGATTTTTTTGCGTCGATTCGCGATATCGTCGGCGGCCGATCGGCGGCCTATGAAGCCGAACTGCGCAAGGCCAAAGACATCGCGCTGGGTGAAATGCGCGAGCAGGCTCGGCATCTGGGCGCCAATGCCATCGTCGGCATCGACATCGATTATGAAACGATCGGTGCCAGCAGCAGCATGTTGATGGTCAGCGCCAGCGGCACAGCGGTGGTTATCGAGTAACGGGCTCCCCATGCCACTCCTGACAAATGCCGAATATCTCGGGCTGGGCCGTCAGATCGCGCGCCTCTTGGGTTCTGCGTTGGAGGGGGCGTCGGCAGAGGCCCTCCGTGAACTCGCCCACGCCAAGTGTTCCTCTTTCACAAATATTTGCTGATGCAAGCCTGTGTCGGCGTGTTTCCTCAGTCACAAGTCGACCACATCGTCGGAGGACTCTTCGCGGCGCTCAATGAACGGGCCAGCGGGCTGGAGTTCAGTCCCGAGCGGCAGCAGGCGATAGAGCAGATGTGGCGGCTGCGGGCTGCGCAATTCGATGAGCCCTTCTCGCAAGACCGAGTCCAATTTCTCGATGAAGGATCAGCTCCTATCCACTGGAAAGAGACGATCGGCCGGTTCTGTCAGAACGTCCGAGAGATCCAGAACCCTCCCGACATCTGGGCCGGCGCCGATGGCCCATCCCATGCAGCAAGTCGTTCTGTCACTGGCGCCCTCGATCAGATGGTGTCGGCCCTGGGTGAAATCAACCGGCTCCATTTCAGCGGAGTGGTGTGACGACACACGATCGTCCAAGGTGATCGTAGTTCAGCGGAGCCACAGTTTTACTGTGCCCACGCAGCCCATATACAAGACGAGCGATCCGGCCATCGCGGGCCAGAAGCCGAAGCGAGGGACGCCCGCAATCATGGACAGGACGTAGACGATCCAGGGCGGGACAAACCACAAGAGATTCCTGGCGTAACTGACGATCGCGTCGCTTCCTCCGTTCAGATACATCAGCACAAAGGTGGCCCCGGTAATGGCGGGAAAGGTGCTGGCAAAGGCGGCGAGGAAGGATTTACCCTGGGAGCCGAGATAGGTCGACAGGCTCACGATGGTGCCGCCCAAGAGAAAATAAATCACGTACTTGCCCAGGTCGTTCACAGAGTATCCTCCTTAGCTTCCTTGAAAAGCCTCCATTGCCTCCCGCTCCAATGCCTCGCCCTGGCCGGTATACCGTGGTGAGAAGTGAAACACGACGAGGTCGCGCACCTGGGCCTGGCGTGCCATCAGTCCGGCTTGCCTCGCGGTTAGATGATAGCGGTCGCGGGCCTTTTCGGCATCGACGTCCAAGTAGGGTGACTCACAATAGAACACGTCTGCACCTCGGGCAAGAGATACAATCTTGGCTTCGTTTTCTTCATCGTAACGCGCGTCGACGACGTACGCGATCTTTTGTCCCCGCGAGATGGTTAGAAACCGTTCCTTCATCTCCCCCAACACGAACTCCCGCTCTTGCCTGCGATGCTCATCGTAGAGCGTGGCTGTGAAACAGAAATCGTCCGGTCTGCCTTGCCAGATGTGCTGCTTCACGTCTTTGAGCCAGGCGCCGACCGGCAAACCGGCCTCGTGCAGCTTCTGTTTATTGACGTTGATGTGAAACTGCTCCTCCAGAGAGTAGGCAAATGAGGGGATGCGATGATTCAACGCAACGGCGTTGATGGTGAACATGGGATCTTCCAGCACAGTGAAGAGATGACCGTGGGATTTCCGTATTAGAGGGCAAACTGGTTGCTCCGCTAGTTGGAACCCGTTGCTGGCTTGGAAGAAGGCCAGTCGCGGTTTCCCTTGATGGAACTCTTGAACTTCGATGGTCAGCGGGTAGCCATCGACGAGATTCCACGTATAGCCATGGAGTTTCCCCTGCACATTGTCGATCAACCCGGGAGGACCGAACAGTCTGAGTGTCTTGCCTCTCCCTAAGGCCACGCGAAGGACGGCGTCAAACCCGATGAAGTGATCCATATGTGTGTGGGACACGAAGATCTCATTGGCCCTCAACAATCTGGTCGGTCCCAGTCCGTCGTTGTGCCCGAGGTCAAAGAGCAACGCTCGCTTGGACCAGCGGATTTCCACATAGACGCCGGGGTCGCCGAAGACATCATTGACGAGGTAACTGGAGAAAGAAGGATTCATCGGACTTGAACCATATGGTCATTGAATCATAGAGTCAATGCAATGACTCAATCGGCAATGGGAAAATGAAACAATTTTTACCCGATCACCACTCTCACTGCGCTGTACATCACGCTCACCTCGACTGCATGTGCGATAATTGTAATATAAAGATTTTGCGTGCGCAGCCAGATGGCTCCCCAGATCAGCCCGTCCCACAGGGCGATCCAATGCAGGTGCTGGAACGTATGCACCATGAACGGATCGAAGGCAAACGTCAACGCGCTGCCCATAAGGGCGAGGGGTGAGAGGCGATGGGCTAATTTGGATTTCCACAAAGGCGACTCGAGTGAGACAAGCCGTCCCAAGAGGAAGCCGCGAAAGTTAAGTTCCACAAGGAAAGCGATCACGCAAATGAACCAAGGGACCATGACAATAACGGGGAGCTGACCATGCGGTGTCTGCTTCAAAAAGGTGATGTCGTACCCCAGAGAGGGATAGGCTGCGAGAATGATGAACGTGTTCAAGCCGCCGAGGAGCAGCCCCGTGAGCAGCCCCCAGCATGTACCCGCTCGAAGTCCGGCGATGTGTAGTCCCAGGCGCGGGGCGATCGTCTGGTTCTGAGCAGCCCAGAGCCACGCGGCGAGATAGGCGAAGATCTGCGGTGCAAACTGGGCCAGAGTCTGTTCTTGGAGTGAAACAGGAAGGACATAGTAGCCGAGGGTGGCAGCGATGGGGAGGAGCGCAAGCGCTGCTCCCCATTCTGCGGCTTGAGCCCGAACGAGCCGATCTGGCTCGGGCGCCATCGTGGGTGGCTACTGCAATTGGAGATTGTATCGGTCCAACGTGGTCGCTTTGTGCCGAGCGAGGTTTGAGAGCGACTTGTTGTAATCGACGGTGGCGCGTAGTTCGTTGCCTTGCGCCGTTGCCAAATCGCGCTGGAAGTCGAGCACGAAGCGTGTGGTGGTCAGTCCAACCTTCAACCGCTCTTGCTCGGCCTGAAGCTGCTTCTCCGCCATAATTCGAGCGGAGCGAGTTGTCTCAATCCGCTTGAAATCCGTTTGGACCCGGCGCACCGCTTCACGGACACCGACAATAATCTGCTGGCGGACACTGGTGAGCGCAGCTTCGGCATTCCTGGCTTCGAGTTGACGCTTGTTGTAGGTGCTGATGGCGGATCGATTACCGAGCGGGTAGCTCAATACCAGACCAGCTCCATAGTTGTAAAAATCTCCGCTGAAGTTCTTGCTGAAGGAATCGCCATAATCCTTCCCTAGTCCGGCCAGTCCTATGGTCCCTTGGAATGAAAGGGTGGGGAGCAACTGGTTGCGGGCAAACTGCTTGTTGAGTTCACCCGACTCAACATTCTTTTTCGCTTGGACGATTTCCGGGCGCTGGTCGATGGCGGTATCGATCGCTTCTTGCAGGCTGAGGGGCTCGAGGACGGTGACGGGGGCATCGGTAGGTGTGAGCCGAACATCTTGCCGCAAGTCCTCTTCGCCCGGATTTAGGAGCCGTCGCAGCTGATCTTCCTGGTCTCGGATAGATTTTTCCGCCACCAGCACTTGCTCGACGCGCGAGGCGACTGCTGCCTCGGCCTGAAGGACGTCCTCAAGTTCTCATTTGCGAAGACCACTTCCCAATAGGTCTGCTCAACCGTGGCGATCACGGTGAGGACTCGATCGCGAAACACGTGCTGTTCCACGGTGGCATTATTCTGGGCTACCTTGATAAAGGTCTTTGTCACATCAATGCCGGCATTCCGGAGCAGCGGTTGGGTCAGCGTCAACGCCAAGCCACCTGTCCAAGCCGGGTTGAACAAAAATCCCGTGGCGACATTTTGGTTCACGTTGGTTCGCGTGGGGCTGTAGTTCAGATCAACGTTGCCGCCGGTAATCAGGTTTTGCGTCGCATCAACGGTGACCGATTCACTCCGCTGGTCAAAGGTCGTGATTTGGTTCAGCGCTCCGCCGGTTCCACCGAACACGGGTCGGTTAAGGGGATTGACCGTGCGGCTATATTGGCCGTTCACGCTCAAGGTCGGATCAAACTTCGCTTGCTCGATCACGATGTCGGCTATTCGGCTTTCTTTGGTTTGGCGGCTGATGCTGATATCGAGATTGTTCTGCAGTGCACGGACCGCGGCATCCGCCAGCGAGACGGTCTCACGTCGTTCGGCAGGCACCGGCTTGGTCACATCCAGGCTCCAGCTGCTGATCGGTGCCGAGATGTTCCACAGGCTGCCGATTGCGACCGCTGCGAGCCAATGGTATCGAGTCGACCGTCTGAGGTTCATAAGACGCCTCCTTTGATCAATAAGCAGGAAGAGTGTATACTATACTTTGTTATGTGCAGACTGTCATGATAATTGCAGCCAGGTACTCTGAGTTGCCGTTGGCCAGTCGTCCACAGAGGCGCGCGATGTTTCGAATGCTCTGTGCATCCCTCTTCGTGGTGCTGTGTGCCAGCTCATCCACTTGGGCCCAGAGTGTATCGAGCGTACGGTCGTTCGACGGTGGCGTGGCTCCGCTCTTTAATCTGACCGGGCCGGCGAATTTGTATATCGATGGTCAGGGGACGCAGGGCTACTTGTATACGCCTGCGCAAAACTTTGAGACGTTCAGTTTTCGAAACCCCGCCACAGGCCAGGCTTGGAGCGGAGCGGTCACAACCTTTGGCCCGCAACTTTCCATCGGACTTATTCAAGGCGCAAATCAAGGGGGAACTCCGATTGTGTTGCCTGGCCCTCCTCGTCAGACTCCTCCGTTGCCGACAATCCAATCTACGATCCTCGACGACATCCCTTAGCAAGCGAGTGAAACGGGTCTCCAGCTTCGTTCTCGCGTCGCTCAGAGACTCGACGTACCGAAAAAAGTACGCCTCGTCTCTTCCCTCGCTGCGGCCTTGCTGGAAACCCGTTTGACTCGCTTGCAGAACTTCATGGTTCATTAGCTAACTGCCAGGTCAACGCCAGAACATACCGAGCCACGGTTTTTAGAATTTCCGGATCAATCGTGTCGGCTGTGTCGGTAGGTTGGTGAAAGTGCGGGTGGACACCGCTGCTGACAACTGTGATGGTGGGCACCCCAGCCTCTTTGAAGGGTACATGGTCGCCGCCTGGGAAGAATCCGAACAGGTCGAGCTTGTCACTGAGCCCTGCTGTTTGTCCCACCTCCGATGCAACGCTCTTGTCGAGTCCAGTCACACCGACCGTAAGCCGTCCGTTCCCAACTCCGGCGTGATCGATGTTGATCATGGCTTTGGTCAAACTGAGCGGGACGATGGGTCGCGACGCATAAAGGCGAGAACCGAGCAAGCCTTGCTCTTCTCCGCTAAAGGACAGAAAGAGGATCGTGCGTTGGGGACGTAGCCCGGCCTTCCCGAGCGCCCGTGCCACCTCCAGTATCACAGCTGTTCCGGAAGCGTTGTCATCCGCGCCAGGAAACAGCAATCCCGCTGGCCGGCCAAAGTGGTCGCGATGGGCGCCGATGATGATGCTGTCCGGTCCTGTTCCAGGGATCTGTCCTAGCACGTTCGTCAAGATTCCTTCCTGTGTCGTAGTCTTCCAGCGAAGCGATGCAAATTGATTGGTTCTGACCGATTGCGTTGAAGGAGTTTTGTTCAGTTGCTCTTGGAGGATGCGAAGCCGATCAGGGGTCGTTTGATTTGATTCGGCGAGGATACCTTCCACGAGGGCTGTGCTGATCCAGGCACCGGGGATGGCTTGATCAGGAGGCAGTTGTCCGTAGAAGGCACTGGGCCTGCCTGTGGCGCCACGACGGGCTTCATAGGCGTTGAGAATCGGTCCTGTTGTAGTCAGATAGGCCAGGGCTCCGTGATCCCGTGCAAATCGGACTTTGTTGGCATGGCTGACGGGACGTTGATAGTGGTCCGGCTTGCCACGCAGAAACAGCACGATACTGTTATTTGCGTCGACGCCGGCGTACTCGTCGATGCCTTGAGTGGGATCGACTATGCCATAGCCAACGAAGACGATCTGGGCTTGGATGTCAGCCGATGGAGTGTCAAAGATCGGGAGGTAGTCCGTGCCAAGATTTTGAGTGGTCAGGTGGTCTGCCGAGCCGATTCGAAGTGTTGGATCTGGTGAAATGGCGACGGTGGGGATGATCGTAGTCATGATGCCTAACGAGGTGTCATGTCTTCCTTGGGCGAAGGGTAACGTCAATGAGCCATTACGAATACTCGGTAGACGTAGGCCTGCTGAGAGAAATTCTTGCGCGATCCATTGTGCGGATAGCAGATCGTCTTCTGTGCCGGTTTGCCGACCGTTGAATGAGGGGGCACTCAGCGTTCGGATATCGGCGAGCATCCGTTCTGCAGAGAGTACGTTAAGAGCAGTGTGAAAGACGACATCAGCAGATTGAGTCTGAGCTAGCTCAGGTCGAAGCAATAGTACAGCGGTTGCACATACCGCAATGCGGAAGATCCAAGGATAGGTTGGGGGCAAGATACGGGTCATGCGAATCCTCAGGGAGCGGGCGCGTCAATAGCGGTTCCGCGGCGATCATAGCACAGGGAAGAAAGCGGGTTGCAGAGCCTCATTGAGCCAGGTACTATTTGTCTCAGAGGGAACGTCCACAATACATGGCGCAGTCCGATTCGTTTCCCAATCGTCTGATCACAGAATCCAGTCCCTATCTCCGGCAACATGCCTTGAACCCTGTGGAGTGGTATGCTTGGGGGCCGGAAGCGTTGGCGCGGGCGAAGGCGGAGGATAAGCCGATTCATCTGTCGATCGGCTATTCGGCCTGCCATTGGTGCCATGTGATGGCACACGAATGCTTCGAGAGTCCCGATATTGCCAAGCTGATGAACGAGCATTTCATCAATGTAAAAGTCGATCGAGAGGAACGGCCTGATCTGGATGATATCTATCAGAAAGCTGCGCAGGTGTTCCTGGGGCGAGGAGGGGGCTGGCCGCTGACAATGTTTCTGACGCCGGACCAAGAACCGTTCTACGGCGGGACCTATTTCCCGCCGGTGCCACGGTACAATCTTCCGGGGTTTCCGCAAGTGCTTCTCGGTGTCGTCGAGGCCTATCGCAACCATGGCGGCGACGTGAAGAAAAACGTGGAGCGGGTGAAGACGAGCCTCGCGCGGGTCAGTGCTCACCAGCCGTCTCAGGAGCCGCTGAGTGATCGCTTGTTGGACGACGGCGTGAAGGATCTGGAACTATTTTTTGATCCGGTGCATGGCGGATTCGGCGAGGGACCCAAGTTCCCCACGGTACCTCCGTTGAGTCTCTTGCTCCGGCAGACCTATCGAACCAAAGACCAAACACACCAGGAGAAGGTGTTGCTCCAGCTGCAAAAGATGGCGGCTGGCGGTCTATATGACCATCT
>JACPZN010000226.1 GCA_016195505.1 Nitrospirota bacterium
CACGGGATCCGGATCCACAAAGGGCACGGGATCCGGAACACCGGGGAACACAGGTTCAGACGGCACAGGAAGCGCCGATCCAAAAGCACAACGAAAAATGAACGCCAAAAATGGCTATGCGAAAGTGGCAGGATCAGTCGGAACTTTGACGCAATCATCCCGTGAGGGAGGAGCGATCAGTTTCAAACAGGCCAAGCGGGCCATCCAAAACATCATCGACCTCATGGTTGATGATGAGACCGCGGTCCTCGGCCTTACGACTCTTCGTTGCCACGATCAGTACACACATAACCATTCGGTCAATGTCTCGTTGCTGTCCATGGCCCTCGGCAATCGAGTCGGCTATCCCAAGGTCGACCTTGCCGACTTGGGGTTAGCATCATTGTTTCACGATGTTGGGAAATGTGCGATTTCTCTGGATATTCTCAATAAGCCGGGCGAGTTCACCAATGAAGAGTGGGAAATCATGCGGACTCACCCGACGGAAGGGGTGCTGGCCCTCATTAAGTTGCGCGGCCTCAGCGAGGTGCCGGCACGCATGGCCGCCGCTTCGTTTGAGCACCATATGAACTACGACTTTTCCGGCTATCCAAAACTGGCTGCTCCATGGACACAGAGTCTCTCCAGTCGAATCGTGACGATTGCCGATTGTTACGATGCCATGACCTCTTCTCGCGTCTACCGCCGCGAACCGATGTCCCCATCGAAAGCGTTGAACCTGATGCTCTCAAAATCAGGCAAATCGTTTGATGCGGTGCTCCTCAAGCTGTTCGTGAACTGCGTCGGCATCATCCCTATCGGCAGCCTGGTCATGCTGGAGACAAGCGAACTGGCGGTCGTCCTCAAACCGGCGACAGATAAGGCACAAGCCGAACGACCGTTTGTTAAAATCATCACCGACCCCCAGGGAAACCCGATCGATCACGGGCGCGAAGTGGACCTGACCGAGAAAAATGAGACCGGCGATTTCCGCCACGACATTATCCGCTTGATCGACAATACCGAGTACAAATTCGACACCAGCCGATACTTCGTCTAGCCTCATGCTGCCTTCGCGCGACCGATCGCTTGACAGAGTCTGACACCCCAGCTATTCTCGCAACGGTTATAGAATTCGCATCGTTTACCAACAAGGAGCGCGTGTATGCACAAACTGGGAATCAATTTGGGACGGATGACCCTCCCCTTGGTCGCCGCGGGCATGTTGCTACTTGCATCCCTCCCTCCCGCACAGGCTGCCGAACCCTTCAAAATGGGCATCGTCGATCCTCAGGCCGTTCTGGAGAAATCAAAAGCCGGCAAAAAAGCCTTGGACACGCTCAAAGAATATGTCACAGCCCGACAAAAGTTATTGGCCGCGGATGAAGAGGAGTTGCGCCGCACGGAGAAGACGCTCAAGGAGCAGAACGGGAAGTTGAGCGACACCGAAAAGAAAGAAAAAGAAACTCAATTCCGCACAAGGGTTCAGGAGTACCAGAAACGCGCGCAGGAATTTAATCAGGACCTGCAGGGAAGACAGAAGGAGTTGGTCGACGACTACATGAAGAGAATTTCTTCAGCCACAAAAACCGTGGCGGAGAAAACCGGGTTTGCTCTGGTTGTCGACAAGGGCAGCGAACAAACGGTCAAGATTGTAATCTACCATAAGGACACCATCGATATTACCGAGCAGGTCATCAAGGAATTCGATCGAGTCAACAGCAAGTAATCTCCTCGAACACGGACACACATTCGTGCCGCGGCGTGGATGGGACCTCGGACCCTCCGAGGTCCCATCAACGCTCCATCGGATAGCCCGCATCCCGCCAGGCTTTGATTCCCCCATCCATCGACACCACATTCGTATAGCCCATGTGCTGAAGCGCATCCGCGGCTAAGACCGACCGATAGCCCCCTCCGCAATACAACAGAACGGCCTCGTCTTTATTGGGGATACAGGTTTCCGCATCACGCTCGATAACCCCTTTTCCCAGATGACAAGCACCTTTCGCATGATCTTTCGCAAACTCGTGGTCCTCTCTCACATCGAGAAAGTGCATAACCTCACCCCGATCGAGCTTGTCCTTTGCCTGCGCCACCGTACATTCTTTGACCCGCGTTCGGGCCGCATCGACTAACTTCAGAAAACCCGGATTATGTTTCATCCACCCTCCTTTCCCTATCCTGCCTCAAAATAACGCAGTTTGTTCGACCCCCGGCCTGCGAAAGTTGGCGGGAATCATCTCGCCCCGGAACGCAGACAAACCTGCCTTGCGTCTGGAGATTTCAAACATTTGCTCGATCATGACCCAATAGGGACCTGTGCCGCGGTGTCGTTCAAAGAAGCCCCCCTCGCTGATCGCTCCACCTCGCACGTCCCGTATCCG
>JACPZN010000256.1 GCA_016195505.1 Nitrospirota bacterium
AGGTGCTCGTAGATCACCGGATCATCGCCGACCAGAGCCACTGCTCGTTTAATCTCCGTCAATGCCTCGGCAAGTAATCCAGACTTGTAGAAGGCCCAGCCAAGGCTGTCGACGTAATATCCATTTTCGGGCTTGAGGGCCACGGCTCGCCTTGTGAGGGACAGGGCTTGGTCGATCTTGATTCCCCGCTCCGCATAGCTATAGCCGAGATAGTTCAGCGCGTCGGCGTGGTGGGGGTCGAGGGAGAGCGCCGTTTCCATGGCCCGTACCACATCCTCAAATCGATTCATCTTGTCGTAGGCCGTGCCGAGGTTGAAGTGCAGATCAGCGCTCTTTGGGTTATGGCGAATCCCCTCCTCAAAGGCTTGTGACGCCTTATCGAATTGATCGGACTGTAGATGAGCCAGCCCCAGCACAATATAAGGTTCAGGCTGCTTCGGCGTGAGGCGCACCGCCTCGTTCAGATGTGTGATGGCTTCGGGGAATTTCTTGAGACGATACTGCAGCACCCCAAGGTGGATGTGGCTATCCGGGAAAGACGGATCCAATTGGACGTTGAATTGGTAGGCCTCAATCGCCTTCGGGAAATCCTTGGCCTCTTCATATAGATAGCCCAGATAGTCGCGGACCTTGAGCTCTGCCGGCCTGGCCTTTAAGACCGATGTGAGTTGGTCTATCGCTTTCGAAAACTCTTTTTTTTCACCGTAGATCAGCGCCATGCGCAATTGCGCGTCGAGGTCCCCCGGATTTTCCTCTAGCATCTTGTCCAGTTCGGCCAGCCCGCCTGCGTAGTCTTTTGTCGAGACATACAACTGGATCAGATGCTGCCGAACGTCTTTGTTCCGGGGATTCACATCCTGCAGGTATTTTTTGAGGATGGCGATGGCTTTGTCCTTTTCTTGGCGCGCTTCATGGTACGCAGCCTGTGCCAAATAAGCCGGCTCAAAGGATGGATTGACTGCAATGGCGCGATCGAAACTGGCCAGGGCTTGCTCGGCATTACCGGCTTCAATAGAGATTCGGCCCAAATAGAAGTAGCCGATGGGGGAATCCGACGTGTATCTTAACCCTTGTTTGACGGCGTGCTCTGCTTCGGCCAGCCGTTTTTGATTCAGAAGAATAATTCCTTTGGGGAAATAGGACTCTCCTCGTTCAGGAGCGCGGTCGATCGCCATATCCAAGAGCCGTAACGCGCGATCCGGCTTGCCTGCGCTGGCCAAAATGCCGGCCATCTGCGTCAGCAGTTGCGGATCTTGCCCTGTCCCCTCTCCGACCTCCTCCGCATACTGCATCGCGTTGGCCAGATCGCCCAAACCAAAATACAGCCCAGCCAGGCGCGCTTTGACCTCGCGCGAAGCCGGATCAACCTTCAGCGCCGTGCGATACTCTGTCAATGCCGTTTCCATGTCTTGGTCGAGTTCAGCTTGATACCCCTTCATAAAATGATAGGTGGCTGCAGAATCCGGAGTGGCTGCCGCCGGCTGTTTCGTCGTTGAAGTGACTGCTGTGACCATCTCTTGTGGATGAGGCGCTGCCGCGCAGGCCATGATGACAAAGGGCAAGAATGTCGCGAAAAACCCATTCCCGATCTTGGGAAATCTGCTCAGACTGGTAGGTGGATAACGCACAGATATTCGTTTTTCCTGTACAAAAGCCTTCGTCGACATCAGTTCACGGCGAGGGACGTAGAAGAATTATACCGAGCGACGGAGCCATGCGCAAACCACTTCACGATTCACGGAGATCGAGGCTTTCGAACTTGGCGAAGCGATCTTGAAAAAAAAGCTCCTTCCTTCCGATCGGCCCGTTGCGATGCTTGCTGACGATGATGTCGGCGATTCCCTTCCGTTCAGAATTTGGGTCATAGACGTCTTCTCGATAGATGAACATTACCACATCCGCGTCTTGCTCGATCGCTCCGCTCTCACGCAGGTCGGCCAACATCGGAATCGGGGGCTTTCGAGCTTCCACCGCGCGACTCAACTGGGAGAGCGCCACCACCGGCACATTCAGTTCCTTAGCCAAGGCTTTCAACGAACGGGAGATGTCTGAGATCTCCTGCTGACGGGATTCTGAGTCACTCCGTCCCTGCATCAGCTGAAGATAGTCCACGATCAACAGGTCGAGCCCCTTCTCAGCCTTGAGACGGCGGGCCTTTCCGCGCATCTGCTGCACGGTAATTCCGCCGGCGTCGTCGATATAGATCGGCGCCTGTTCCAACCGGCCAGCCGCTTCCGCCAATCGCCACCAGTCTTCTTTTTGCAGCTTTCCTGTCCGCAAGGCATGGGAATCGACCCGCGCTTCAGAACTGAGCATGCGAAGCACGATCTGGGGCTTGGACATTTCCAGGCTGAAGATGCCGACCACGGAGTTTGCATGAACGGCAGCATGGGTGGCGAATCCCAAGGCAAGACTCGTTTTGCCCATGCTCGGCCGGCCGGCCACCACTATGAGGTCAGACGGCTGAAGTCCTGCCGTAATGTCGTCGAGATCGTAATAGCCGGTCGGGACGCCTGTGAGATGCTCCTTTCGTTTTGAGAGCTTGTCGATCAAATCAAGGCTTTCTTTGATGATCTGGTTGATTGGGCTGAACGACCGCTCCAGTTTACCCTGGGCGATACTGAAGACGGATTTCTCCGCGAAGTCGAGCAAGTCGTCGATCGATGCCATCCCCTCGTAGCCTCTGGCCAACACCTCCGTGGAAGTATTGATTAACTGCCGTGCCACGGCCTTATCACGAACGATCTTGCAGTGGTATCGGATATTGGCTGAACTGGGAACGATCTGAACGAGTTCGGCGAGATACGCTGCGCCTCCGACCGCTTCCAGCTCTCCTTGTCTTTTTAGCCGCTCAGTCAAAGTGATTTGATCGATCACCTCGCCTGTGTCGGACAAATCGAGCATCGCTCGATACACTTTTTTGTGCGATGTTCGATAGAAATCTTCCTCAACTAAGAGTTCCATCGCTTTCGGCATCGCGGCGTTGTCCAGAAGGATGGCTCCAAGAACCGATTGCTCCGCTTCCAGATTTTGGGGAGGCAGCTTTGGTTGAGAGAGATCAACGGCTGAGAGTGAGTTCATCGCGCCCTCCCCCTTCCGGCACGGGTTCGACGCATTTGCAAAACAAAATCCGTGACCGACATTGTTTTCTTACTCACCCGAGGACGGCCGTTGCTCCGTCCGGTAGTTGGCTGAGTTCTCTGTCTGAGCACAAGTACCTGGTCTCGCTCAGTCCCGTCAGCATCAATGATGATGATGGTATCTGCCTGCGCCCGAAGGCCGGCTTCTGAAGCAGCAGCAAGTAGGCTATTCCCCGATCTCGATAGAATCTGTTGCACCACGCGATGGCCTGATTGCCGAACTTGTCCGGCAACAGAGACGAGCTGCTTGGCTGCTGCGCGCGGCGCCACGACGAGGACATCTACTCGCGCCACCTCCGACGTTTTCTCGGAGAGGTCAAGCCCCTGGAAGAGACGGTCGACATTCAAAGCGAATCCGGTAGATGGAATGTTCCGACCAAACCGGCCGATCAAATGATCATAGCGTCCGCCGCCGCCTAATTCGACCCCCACCCCATCCGCAAACACGTCGAACACGACACCGTCATAGTAGTCGAATCCTCTGAACTCACCCAAATCGAGAAACAACGAGTCCCTGTACCCGGCCGAGCAGAGCAGCTGGTAGACCTTCGTCAGCCGGTCCAGTGCCTGCACTAGCGGCTTCTCATTGCCGGTCAGCTCCCGTCCCCTCGCGAGTACTTCTGCCTGGCCGCAAAGCTCTGGAGCTTCTAAAATAGCGCGGGCAAAAGTTTTTGTGACCCGCTCTTGCAACAGAATTTCTTCAAGCCTCGGCAAATCCTTTCTGGCCGCTGCCTGCTCGGCTCGTTTCTGTCCCTCCAACGATAATCCAGCTCGGACGAGTAGCCCTTTAAAAAAGCCTACGTGTCCCAGAGAGATTTTAAATGAGTGCAGCCCAACCCGCTGCAAGCACTCAGTGAGAAGAGAAATAATTTCACAATCTGCGGTCGGGTCGTCTGCCCCGATAAGTTCCGCGCCGACTTGGAAGATTTCCCGATCTCGCCCGGCATGTTCCGGCTCATATCGAAAAACGGTGGCACGGTATGACAGTCGCAGCGGTAAGCGAGACCCCATCATGCCCATTGCGACGGTACGGGCTATCTGCGCCGTTGCATCAGGTCGAAGTAACAGAATACGACCGGTTGTCCGGTCCGCAAACTGATAGCACTTCTCGATCAGCTCCGGCTCGAGGCCGGGTGCGAGGACGTCGAGATACTCAAACGTCGGCAGGATGATCTCGTCATATCCCCAGCGATTGACGTGGGCGAGCAGTTGGGATTCAAGTCGCCTGACGTGACGCGCCGCTTCCGGAAGAATGGTTGCCATTCCCACGGGAACCAAAGATCGTTCTCGCAACGGGTGGATCTGCCCCGAAGGAACGCTGTGCGTCGGAGGAGCAGAAGCCATAACAACCTAAGGCATGTATAATCGTTAAGAAAGGTTTGCGACTTTGACCGAGAGAATGTTCGAGCTTGACTTAATCTGATCCAACACTCCAGAAGGGAAGACCATATCAGAGCCGATGATCAACAACGCATCCCCACCACGCTTTTCCAACGCACACTGCATTCGCACGATGTTGATCCCCTTGTCTCCCAGCACCTTTCCAACCATACCGATCACGCCGGGACGATCGACATTGTGGATGAGCAGCATATGGCCTTCCGGCACCATTTCCACTTTAAATTGATCGATCTCGACAATGCGCGCATCTTTTTTGTGATACAGCGTACCCGCCACTTGATGTGACGCCTTGCCGGCTTCGACGCGTACGCGAATGAGGCTTGTGAAGTCTCCGGCATCTGAGCTCTTCACCTCTTTCACCTCGATGCCACGTTCCTTTGCCACGATCGGAGCATTCACATAATTCACGGCGTGTTCCATGATCGGCGTGAGCAGCCCCTTCAGGACGGCAATAGTTACGGGAGCCACGAACAAGGTGGCCACTTCACCACTATATTCCACCGTGACCCGCTCAATTCCACCTTGAGACAGTTGAGTCTGGAGCGATCCAAGCTTTTCGGCCAACGTGAGATAGGGTTGGAGGCGAGGCAACAATTCTGGAGAGACCGACGGGATGTTGACTGCGCCTTTGGCCACACCCTTGGTAAAGTAATCGACTATCTGCTCGGCGATGCCCACAGCGACATTCTCTTGCGCTTCAGTGGTCTGAGCTCCGATGTGTGGGGTGCAAATGAAATTGTCCAGTGCCAGCAGCGGATTGTCCGCCTTGACCGGTTCTTCCTCAAATACGTCAAAAGCCGCCGCCGCCACACGTTTCGTCTTCAAGGCTTCGCACAGATCACTTTCATTGATGATCCCGCCGCGGGCACAATTTACGATCAGCACGCCCGGCTTCATCTTTGCGATCGCTTGGGCGTTGACGATGCCCTTAGTTTCCGGCGTGAGCGGCGTATGCACGGAGATAATGTCGGCTCGCCTGAACAACTCATCCAGGTCGACCATCGTCACGCCCATCCGCTCAGCGTGCTCTGGGGCCAGGTAGGGATCGAACGCAACCACCTTCATGCCGATCCCCTGCGCCAGCTTTGTCAAATGACTGCCGATTTGCCCGGCTCCGATGATGCCGAGCACCTTATTGTAAAGCTCGACACCCATGAACTTGTCCTTCTCCCATTTTCCAGCTTTTACCGAAGCGGTAGCTTGTGGAATACGCCGGCTCATCGCACAGATCATCGACATCGTATGCTCGGCGGTCGTCACTGTATTGCCGCCTGGCGTATTCATGACGACAATGCCGCGACGAGTCGCCGCGGGGGTATCGACGTTGTCTAGGCCGGACCCGGCCCTTCCAATGACTTTCAGCTTCTCCGCGGCGGCGATAAGTTCGGCCGTGACTTTGGTGCCGGATCGCACGATCAGCCCGTCGGCGTCTTTGATTTCTTTGAACAGCTCCTCTTTCGGCATTTTTGACTTCACCACGACAGTGAATCCAGCCTTCTCAAGGGCCTCCACGCCTTGCTTCGACAGGCTATCACTTACCAAAATTTTCATGCGCGCTGCGCCCATTGCATCCCTCGCGGTGGTTACTTAGCCATTAAGATTTCTTGTGCTTTCCCAACGCCGCTGCCCAGCTTCACCGGATGGCCGAGCCCCTTCAGGACCATCTCGGTCGCAGCCAATGCCGTAATCACGTCGAACGAATCCGCATAGCCCATATGCGACAGGCGGAAGATCTTCCCCTTGAGATGATCCTGTCCACCGGCAGCCGTAATGCCATACTGCACGCGCAGGTTCTTATAGACGGCTTGTCCATCGATTCCATCCGGTGCACAAATCGCGGTTAAGGCATCGCTGGGAGACTCTTTGGGGAATAATGCCATTCCGGCAGCCTTCGCGCCTTCACGCATAGCACGGGCCAACCGGCCTTGCCGTGCGAACATCTTTTCGATCCCCTCGGCCTTCATGATTTTGAAGACTTCCTGAAGGCCGATGATCAATGAGACCGCCGGCGTAAACGCGGTCTGATTTTTCACCTGATTTTCACGTTCCTTTTTGAAATTGAAATAGAACGAAGCATTCTTGGCCTTATCAGCCAAGGCCCAGGCCTTATCGCTCACGCTCACAAACGCCATGCCGGGTGGCAGCATGAGCGCCTTCTGTGAGCCGGTGATGACCACATCTAGTCCCCACGCATCGGTCTTGATATCAAACACCCCGAGGGCCGTAATGGCATCGACGACAAGAATCGTGCTGTCATGGGCTCTGACGATCTCCCCTAGGGCCTTCACATCGTGAGAGACACCGGTTGAGGTTTCGCTCGCCTGCACATAGACCGCTTTAATGGAGGGATCCTTCTTTAATGCATCGGCAACTTGCTGGGGATTGACCGCATGGCCCCATTCCACCTTGATCTCAGTCGCCTGAATCCCGAAAGTTTTGCAGAGCTTTCCCCATCGCTCGCCAAATTTTCCACCATTGACACACAGCGCTTTGTCGCCTGGCGACAAAAAGTTCGATACGGAACCTTCCATGCCTCCTGTTCCGGACGAAGCCAGCATTAAGACGTCGCTCCGGGTCTGAAACAACCACTTCAGCCCCTCGCGAACCTCGGCAAAAATAGGGTCGAACTCCGGCGCTCGATGATGGATCATGGGCCGTGCCATCGCCAGAAGGACCTCCGGCGGTACGGGTGTTGGGCCGGGAGCCAATAGATACCGCTTCAGCATCGATCGATCCTCCTTCGATAAAACGCAGTGGGATACCAATGGAAAAAGAAGCGGTACGCTACCATTTGCATCGGGAAACTGTCAAGAAATCGCAATGCGCAACCGATGATGTTTTCAGGATTTTTTCTCTGTCGACGGAGCGACTCCACACCGCAAGTGATTTGGCCAATCTCGGTCGAACATCCGCTCCCGGTGACACTAAAGAGGGAGCGTCCTACCTGTTCAATTCCTTGACAAGCGATTGATCGCTCGATAGTCTAGCCTCACTAATGGTGCAAATCATCACGACGAGGCCCTCTTTGACAATTCAAACCGGACTTCGACTCACAAGCGCGATGGCAGTGGGCATTCTCTGTCTCGCGCTTGTCGCTAATGTATTTCCGGCGAAAAGCTTTGCAGCGGGCACTTCCGCCGACCCAGACACGGCCGAATCTTCCCAAGAAGAGGAAGACATCGACTCCAATCTTGTGCCGCTGG
>JACPZN010000257.1 GCA_016195505.1 Nitrospirota bacterium
CGCTGAGCGGCGATGTGTCTCAATGGATTTTGAATGTGCTGAATGCGTCGGTCCGAAGGGCGATCCTGATCGGAGTCAGTCTCGGTACGGTCGCGCTCTCCTTCAAGATTATCTTCGGTGTCGAGCGATCGTATTTGGGCGGAGGAAAAGAGTGACGGGTGACGAGTGACAAGTGACGAGGGCCAAGACAGGCTGGTCCAAGTAAATATCTCACACGTCACGCGTTACGCGTCACGTGTCAGGGCGGTGTCATGACCTTCGCCGAGCGCATGTTGAAGATCGACCGGCGGATCATCTTTTTGGCGATCGGGCTCTGTACCCTGTTGCCGTTGCTCTATCCCGTCGGCCTGCCGATTAAGATTTCGACGGAAGTGCGTGGCGTCTACGATTACATTGAGTCGTTGCCGGAAGGCTCCGTGTTTCTGTTGTCGCTCGACTTCGACCCGGCCTCCAAGCCGGAATTGCATCCCCAGTCCATTGCGCTCCTCCGCCATGCATTCCGAAAGAACCTCCGGGTGATCGCCATGACCTTATGGGTCAGCGGCACTGGCTTGGCTGATCAGATCATCACACAGGTGGCCAAGGAAATGGGCAAGGAGAGCGGGAAGGATTATGTATTTCTCGGATGGAGCCCCGGAGGCACGGCGGTCATTATCAATATGGGGCAGGATCTCTATGGCGCGTTCCCGGCAGACTACAACGGGAAGCCAACCAAGGGACTGCGGGTGCTGCAGGGGGTGACCAACCTCCGCGATGTGAACTATGCCATCAGCTTGGGCGCGGGAAATCCCGGTGTCGAAGCCTGGTATGTCTTTGGCAAGGATAAATACAAGTTCGAACTCGGCGGCGGCTGCACCGGCGTCATGGCTCCGGGGCTCTATCCGTTGCTGCGGAGCGGGCAGATCAACGGCCTGATCGGCGGTTTGCGTGGCGCGGCGGAGTACGAAAGCCTCATCGGCCAGAAGGGGAAGGCCGTTGCCGGGATGGACGCGCAGTCGGCGACCCATCTTGCGATCATCGTGTTGGTCATTATTTGTAACATGTTCTATCTGTCATTGCGCAAAACGGCCCGACAACAGGGCCAGTCAAGGGCCTAGAGAACGATGCCGCATGAAATGATCATTGGGGCATGGATTGCGCCGGGCCTAACGCTCTTCATCTTCTCGTTCCTCTACATAGGGGTCGGGTCAGGACTTGCTATTCCACGGACGATCTCGTCCTTTATCTTAAAACAGGTCGAGGATACGGTCCGTCCGCTGATAATTGTTCCCCTTGATGAAGCTCTTGGGATATTGGCGTCCAGCCGTATTGGTTTTGCGGTTTTGGCACTACTGATTCTGGCCATTGTTGGCATAGCACTTTATGCTTTGATCCGATTCGGCGTTATGAAGCTGTCTGGAACTTTTCGATTGGTGATTTCATTATTAATAGCTGTTCTTTTCTCAATCTTGTACAAGGTCAAGGTTATTGCGAGGTTATGGAACGATCTATCTTCAACCCTCCACCCCATAGTGGAAGTCTTCGATGTAAACTCTGTTGTTGTTCTACTTGGTGTTGCCTGCGTCCTGTTTTACTTTTTCTTCTCCATCGAGCACACGGGACCTGGCAAGGTTGTGGCTCGCACAGGCATCCTCTTCCTCATGATCGCGTTCGGTGCCGCCTTCGGCTATACCGTGATGGCCCGTATGTCGCTCTTGATCGGTCGGCTGACGGACCTGATCGAGTTCTCAGATGCGTCCTATGGCCGTCCCACACTCTGGCTGCTGGTAGTGACGATTGGGGCGCTGGTGGTGATGAGCCGACGATCGAGCAGCAAGCAGCCAGAAGAAGAATAGGTCTATCTGGTTGATTTGGTTCATCTGGCTGGTCTTGTTCAACCAAAAAACCAGATAAACCAAACAAACAAGATCAACCAGATGCACCGGAGCACCGGTTGCAGCCTCTTCTGTCCCTCACTTACAATGTCCCTCGTCATGACAACCAACACCGCCAAAGATCCAAAGCAGTACCCAGTTCTCCGAAATCTTCAGTTTTCTCCCATTAAGCAAGGGGAGGAGCAATATGTTGTGCTCTGGGATCCGACGGGGTTAGGGAAAGAGAAGTTGGTCCTTCCCCTAAACTATTTCTTCATCGTTCAGCATTTGGACGGTGACCATTCGCTACAAGATATCGGTGCACTGTACCTGAAACGATTCGGCGAGTTTCTGACGCCGAACAAGGTCGAGCAGCTGGTAGTGGATCTCGATCAGAAACTCTTTTTGGAGGGCGATCGGGCTGAAGCAGCGCGGCAGCAAGCCCAGAACGACTATCGGCAAAGCCCGCTTCGAAAAGCCGCGTTTGCCGGACGAAGCTACGAGGCCGACGGAGTCAAGCTCACCAAGCAGATCGATGGATTCTTTACGTCAAAAGAAGGGCCGGATTTCAAACCGTCTGAGAATCAGGGAAAAAAGATCAAAGGGCTGGTCGCGCCCACCTACGACCTCAAGCAAGCCGGGGCGATCTATGCGTGGGGATACAAAGAGCTGCTGGAGGCCGTGCAACCGGACTTGTATGTGGTGTTGGGAACTGCCTATGCGGGGCTGGAATCCATCTTTGCAGTGACGGACAAAGACTTCGAGACACCGCTGGGTGTGGTGCCAACCGACCAGGCAATCGTCGGGGCGCTCAAAACTCAGATGCCGCAGTTCTTCGCTGAAGATCTCTGCCACCAGGCGGAACATGCGATTGAATTTCAGCTGCCGTTCCTCCAGCATCTGGTGGGCTTGAAAAAGCGGATCACGATTGTGCCGATCCTGACGTCCTTCTCGGCGTCGAGTCTGCGAGATGCGGCCGTACGGCAGTCCGTGGAGCAATTTCTAACCGGGTTACGAGAGCTGTTGATTGCGTCAGGCCGGGACTACTGCGTGATCGCCGGCGCGGAGCTAGCGCATCTCGGCATGCGGTACGGCGACTCAGCGCCGCCGACCGACTTCTCGTTCCACCGGTCTATGCAGTTCGATCTGGAAATGCTCAAACCCGTCGAGGAACTGAAGCCAGAAGAGTTTGCCGCCTATATTCAGAAAGAGAACGACCAGCGCCGTATCTCCGGGTTCTCACCTATCTACTCACTGCTCCAGTTGATTCAGGCGGAAAAAGGGCAGGTTCTCCGCTACGACCGCGGGATCACCGATCAGTACAATTCGACGGTCACCTACGCTTCAATGGCTTTCTTCTAGCGCTGACCAAGTCATGTCTCCTGTTTTTTATACAGTGATTTTCAAGAGCTTCTGCCTCTGGTTTGCGTTCTATTTTGGCAGCGTCCGCTTTTTCATATGCGGCCGCGAGCGAGCAGATTTCTGCAATTGACGTCGAACACGCCAGCCTTTGCGTCGAAGGGGACGGTAAACTCGTGTTCCTGGGAGTATACGGAGATCATTCCGCGCTCACACGGGATATGGTCTGAGTAAGAACCTTGGGTTCCGTATTGGAAGGGGCCGACTTCCGGAGGTCATCCGGACCAAGGCGCGGTATCCCCAGACCAATCGGATCGGTGAGTGATTCCGCAAGACGATGTTGAACGCATGGGGAAGGAGAACATGGAAATCATGGCAACACTGTAGTGAGATCACGGGTGCTGCTCCTTCTAGGACTAGCGTCTTTTGAATTAGAAGTTTGACAGCTCGTACTTGATGTGGTATCGGTCTGATCAAGTCCTCAACGTATTGGTAATGCAAATTCGGTTTCTTCCATGGCTATTGACTAATCGTTAATTTCGGTTCAGCTTTCATCATGCGCAAATTCACATCTTGTCTAGCAATGACTCAAGTCAGTCACTGGGCTTTCTTCACGATTTTCTTCGCGCTTCCGTATCTTGTCGACGTCGCCTACTTTGGAGACCTGTCTCCGTCCCATTTTGCCCAAGAGTGTTTGGGTGATGGAGAAGAACTTGACCCTTGCGAGGCCAAGACCCATATATCGACCTCTGATGACCAATTCGATCAAATTGTTTCTTCCTATGCGGTATTGAAGACGGGTCAGTGCCGGTACTTGTGTCAAGACAGATCCTCAGTGTTGTCTCACCACCTCCTTCTTGCTTCACTGACTACTTCCCGGCCTCCGCCAATTTTCTAGCCCCGCTCATGGTCCTTGATCTAACAACCTGAGTCTCCCTCGACGTCCTCGAACGTCCGTGTCGTAGCTTGGACAGCTTCCGCATGTTCAGTAGCAAGCGAAGCCACGTTCTCTAGGGGATGTAGTCTGTTCTGCTTTGCATATCGGAAACTATGATTAACCGAATTGTTGAGTTTGCGCTCTTACAGCGGGCCCTGGTGAGCACCTTAGGCTTAGGGCTTTTCTTCGGCGGCCTGCTTGCCTTTCATAAGCTTGATGTCGTTGCATACCCCGACCCTTCTCCACCGATGATCGAAGTCATCACACAGTATCCCGGCTGGTCAGCTGAGCAGATCGAACGAGCCATCACGATCCCGATCGAGATCACCCTGCAAGGGATGCCAGGGTTGACGGATATCCGATCCTTGTCGATTTTTGGATTGAGCGATCTGAAGGTCTACTTTGACTACGACACCGACTATTTTCGGGATCGCCAGGAAGTGCTGAATCGCCTTCAAATGATTACGCTTCCGCAAAATGTGCAGCCGACTATCTCCCCCTGGTCGGCAATTGCGGAAATTTATCGATACGAGGTGGTTGGAGCAGGAAAAAATCTAACCGATCTGAAAACCATCCAAGATTGGCAAATCCGTCGTGAGTTTAAGCAAGTGCCCGGCGTGATCGACGTCACGACATACGGGGGGACGACCAAACAATTTCATGTGAAAAAAATGGGACCCCTGTGTTTGTGAAGAATTTTGGGAAGGTAAATGTCGGGAATCGCATACGGCTCGGGAAGGTCGGCATAGATGACCGGGATGATGTCGTCGAAGGTGTCGTCCTGCTTCATCGAGGGGCCAAGGCGTCGCCAGTCTTGGAGCGGGTACACCGAAAGGTCGAGGAGTTAAACGCCTGGAAGCTGCCCCAAGGGGTGCAAATCAAGACCTTCTATGATCGGAGCGTGCTCATTCACACCACTATTGAAACCGTCGATTTCGGCATCATCGTCGATTCGACGCTTATCATGGTTGAGAGCGTCTTCTATCACCTGTCCCACCAGCCGAGACACGGACTGACTGTCCCGATGCATGTCGTGCGGGCTGCGAAAGAGGTGGGACGGCCCATCTTTTTTGCCACCACCATTATCGTCGTGGCGTTCATCCCCTTGTTCACAATGACAGGGGTTCCAGGAAAAATTTTCATGCCCATGTCTCTGACCTATGGAGTTGCCCTCACGGGGGCACTCCTCATGGCGTTTACCCTGGCACCGGTCCTGTGTGCCTGGCTACTCACGGGTCCTATCAAGGAAGAAGACACGCTTATCGTGCGGAAGATTCGACGGTTGTACCTCAATACCTTGCGGTGGGCGCTGGATCATTCCGTGATCATCGTCGGAATATCATTCGGCTTGCTGATCTTGGCAGTGGCGATCGTACCTCTGCTGGGGGGTGAGTTCATGCCGGCGCTGGAGGAGGGGAATCTCTGGGTGCGCGCCACCATGCCAGTCGATATCTCGTTTGAGCAGGCCGCCCAATTGTCGACCGATATCAGAGGAATCATTCGGCAATTTCCCGAGGTGTCGAATATCGTGTCTCAGTTAGGACGGCCCGACGATGGGACCGATCCCACCAGCTTTTTCAATGCCGAGTTTCTCGTCAACCTCAAGCCCCGAGCGCAGTGGCGACCAACATTGCGCGAGAAGAAGGACCTGGTACAGGAAATCGAGACGGTGTTGACAACGATTCCTGGCGTGACCTTTAACTTTTCCCAGGCGATCCAGGACAATGTGCAAGAGGCCATGGCAGGCGTCAAAGCGGAAAATGCCATCAAATTGTTTGGCACAGACCTCAATGTGATGGAAGTCAAAGCGCAGGAAATTAAGGAAGTAATGAGCAAGGTGCGAGGTGTCAAAGATCTTGGTGTGTTCCACCTCCTTGGGCAGCCGAATCTCTTTATTGCGGTGGATCGTCAAGCATGCGCACGCTATGGACTGGCAGTATCGGATGTGGAGGCCGTGGTTCAGGCGGCGATTGGCGGCCAGACGGTGACCCAAGTGTATGAAGGTGAGCGGTGGTTCGATTTGGTGGTCCGGTTCCTGCCGGAGTTTCGAGAGGATGCGGAGTCGATCGGGAATATCTTGGTCAAGACGCCCGATGGGGCCAACATTCCTCTGAAGCAGTTGGCCTCAATCACGGATCACATTGGCGCATTCATCATTTACCGAGAGAACAACCAGCGATACATCCCCATCAAATTCAGCGTCCGAGGTCGGGATTTGGAGAGCACGGTCCATGAGGCTGAGGCTCGGCTCCATCAGGAGGTCTCCTTGCCTGAGCGGTATCGAACCGAGTGGCATGGTGAATACGACCAGTTACAGGATGAGAAACGCCGCCTACAAATCGTTGTCCCCGTGAGCCTCCTGGTGATCTTCTTCTTGGTCTATATGACGGTCAGCTCCTTCCGAGAGGCACTCCTCGTGCTCTGTACAGTCCCCTTTGCCCTGATCGGCGGAGTGCTCACCCTCGCTGCGACAGGGACGAATTTTAGTATTTCGGCAGCGGTAGGATTCATCTCGTTGTTTGGGGTGGCGATCCAGGGCGGACTCATTCTGATTGTGCGAATTCGAGATTTCTTAGAAGAGGGTCACGATCTGGAAACCGCAATCTTGAAAAGCGCAGATGTGCGAATGCGGCCAGTTTTGATGACCACGTTGGCGGCGGCCATCGGGCTCTTGCCTGCAGCAGTCGCCACGGGCATTGGAGCGCAATCTCAGCAACCTCTAGCACGCGTGGTGGTCGGCGGCATGCTCACTTCAGCTCTGCTCATTCTACTGGTTCTGCCGGTGCTCTACAAAATCGTCCACAGGGCGCGGGTACCGAGGCAGGCGTGACAATGACGGGGATGCCATGACGAGGCTTCTCGGGGTGAGGCTTGGCCAGTACAGAACTGTCAGCCAGGCAGAACCACCTCGCGTCAACGAAAATGGGCGAAGAAGTCGATGTAGGAATGCCACGATTGTTATCGGGACAGCGGGCGCATTAGAATTCAATCGGCACGTGACCTGCTGGAACGACTAACGAGCAACGGTATCGAGTGATGGCGATGCAGTGCCGTCTTGTCATCCATATGGCCCTTACGTTCCTGTTGTACTGGGCAGGTAGTTCCTTGAGCACAGGTACAGCCGCTGACTTAACAACCGGGGCTGGGCTCCAATATAAGCTACAGGTCCTGCTCAGTCAAAGAAATGAACGCTCATCCGATCCCGAATTCCTCGTTCGCCTGGCTGATACCTATTTGGATCTCGGAGATGATGTCTCCATGGAGACATCAAAGCGCAGAGACGTGTACGAAGAAGGTGCGAAGTGTGCGCGTCGAGCCATTGAACTTCGGGAACAGAATGCAGACGCCCATTACCTCTACGCGGCAAACCTGGGGAGCGCTGCGCAACTTAAAGGCATGATGGCGTCCGCATTGACTATTCAGGACTTGAAACGCCACGTCACACGAGCCCTGGGGCTGAATCCTAACCATGCGCCGGCGTTACATATGATGGGGATGATGCTGGAAGAGCTGCCGTGGTTTTTGGGCGGTGATGCGGAGAGTGCTCTTTCCTACCTCCAACACCACCCCATCGCGGGTCTGGAACGTAACAACGGGGCTCTGTCTTCTCCAGGGATAACACCAACAACGCA
>JACPZN010000253.1 GCA_016195505.1 Nitrospirota bacterium
ACTGGGAGGTGTGGGCCGCCATCGAAGGGCTGTATCAGTCAGGGAAAACGAAGATGATCGGCATCAGCAATGTGACGGCTGAGCAACTGACCCAGCTCTGTGCGCGGGCGGCGGTGAAACCCATGATGGTACAAAATCGATGTTATGCCGCACTGGGATGGGACAAAACGGTGCGGGAGATTTGCCGGGCTCACGGCATCATCTACCAAGGCTTTTCGCTATTGACTGCCAATCGGGACATCTTTGCCGATCCAAGCGTTCGGGCCATTGCCCAACGGTTAGGGGCCGGCCTCGCACAAGTTGTGTTCCGGTTTGCGATGCAAGCCGGGATGCTCCCGTTGACCGGCACGACGAATCCGCAACATATGAAAGACGATCTCCTCGCGGAACAGCTCACCCTCACCGCTGAAGATATGCAGGTCATCGAAACAGCCGGGATGTAGGCTATAGTTCTGAAGTGTTCCGGGATGAAACTAAACCGGGCTGTGGAACACGGTGGTAATCTGGAAATGCCAAGCAGGATGCTCAAAAAGGCCGTCCAGCAAGGTCGCAGGCGAGTCGAAACCAGAGGCGTACCCTCAGGGGCCCGTTGAGGATTTCGTTGAGCCGAGAAGGAAGCTGGCGGATTTTTTCAGCATCCTGCTAGGAGGGGAGTTCGATGAGCCGCAGGGTGTAGAGATACTGGTAGAGCCCTTTACGGTCCATCAGTTCGGCATGGGTACCGGTTTCCACGAGGCGCCCTTTGTTAAGGACGAGGATGCGATCTGCTCGCTGGATGGTCGTCAAGCGATGGGCGACCACAAAGGTCGTCCGGCCTTTCATGAGTTGTTCCAGCGCTTCCTGAACGAGTCGTTCCGACTCACTGTCGAGGGCGGAAGTGGCTTCATCCAACAATAAGATCCGTGGATTTTTCACGATTGCCCTGGCGATGGCGATGCGCTGACGCTGTCCGCCCGAGACATTGATCCCTTTTTCTCCCACAATCGTCTGATACCGGTCCGGGAAGCTCATGATAAAGTCGTGGGCATGGGCCGCACGGCTCGCCGCGACCACCTTTTCCTCAGTAGCCTCTCTATCTCCATAGCGAATATTGTCAAGAATCGTTCCGCCGAATAGGATCGTCTCTTGCGGGACCAGCGCGATCTGTCGATACCAACTGTCCATTGTGACCTGGCGGAGATCTTGCCCGTCGATGGTGATGTGTCCTTCAGTCGGATCGTAGAAGCGATGAAGCAGGTTCATCACGGTGGTCTTTCCAGCGCCGGTGGGCCCGACAATGGCGACTAGTTCGCCCGGTTTGGCTTCAAACGACACATCCGTCAAGACCGGTTGGCGTGGATCATAGGCAAAGCCGATATGCTCAGCCCGGATATGTCCTGAGACGGAAGACAGCGTTGTGGCTGTGGGGGAGTCGCTTACCTCGGAGCCTGTGTCAAGAATTTCGAACACCCGTTGGGTGGCACCCTGGGCCTCCCTGATTTGTGCGAACACGCGGGCCGCGGAACTGAAGGGGCCGATCAGAATGCCGGCAAAGAGGACGAACGCGAAGAGATCGCCCGGCGACACGCTTCCGTCGATAACTTGGTGTCCCCCATACCACAACACGGCCGCTGCGGCGGAGAAGGTGAGGAGACTGATGACGGGAATAAACACCGCCATGGTGCCGGCCCGTCGCATCGCCAATGCCAAGGTCTGTTCGACTTGCGTGGCAAACCTGGTTTCTTCACGCTCTGATTGGACGAAGGATTTCACGATACGGATGCCGGAGATCACTTCCTCAATCAGCGTGCTCAAGGCGGCGGTTTGATCTTGAATTGAGGTCGAGAGGGATTTCAGCCTTCGCCCGAAGAACTTAGCGACGAGGACGAGCAACGGGAGCAGAACCAGGATCAAGAGGCAGAGCCGCCAATTCATCGTCAAGAGAAAGGCAATTCCTCCGACGAAGGTCACGAGCTGTTTTGCACTATCGATCGGCGTTTCGGTAACGACCGACTGAATGACCGTGACGTCGTTCAT
>JACPZN010000254.1 GCA_016195505.1 Nitrospirota bacterium
AGCTGTCAGGCTAGCCAGCTTGAACGTGACCCAAATCGCCGTCCAATTCACAAGAGTTAAGCCTTTGGCATAACGGATTCGTCGAAAGCCACGCGATGGTAGAAAGCGGCAGTCCGGAAAGTCAACGCGAACTATTTCCCAATCATGACTTCCGTCGCCTTCACCGCCACCATGACGGAGTCATTCACCTTCAATCCCATGTTCTTGACAGAGCCTTCAGTAATGGCAGCCACAAATTCAATGGCGCCGACCTTCACCGTGACCTCCGCCATTGCCTGTCCCTCGGTGATCCTCGTCACTGTTCCTTGAAACTGGTTTCGCGCGCTGAGTTTCATGATGACCTCCTCTTATTGTTGTGGTTGATCGAACCCTATTAAGAAACCTTCTGGCCCATAGACTTCCAACCGGTCGACCTTTCGATCCCCTCTTATGACGCCAGTTTTCATTCGAAATCGAACAATCTTAGCTCGCTCCGACTCGCTCAACTGTGAAAGCGGGGATGCACGATAGGCTGAATCCAACTCCTGTTGTACGGCCGCCGCATCCTTGACCATGAAATTGATTTGTACCCACCCGGTCGGACGAGGCGTGCGGAGATCATGACGAATGACGACGGCTACGCCACGGTAACAATAGATACGAATGTGATCGGTTAGCGGATGGTCGAGCCTCTGGATAACAGACGCATGGAGCACTTGCTCGAATAGCTGTTCGTGAAGCCGGATATCGGCGGTTTCGATCTGGATATTCTCAAATTCCACCCCACCAGGGAGGCGACAAGAGGTCTCATTGGTCGGCATGACGGTCGAGTGGGGTTGAGTTGGAGCAGTATCCTCCGCCTGAACGAGAGAGTGCATCAGGACACACGACAGAAGGCCGATGATTGCTGCAAGCCGATGCATGGCGCCCCTTATTTACAATGAAACTGAATGCCCCACCGACGTCCAGCGACTTCACCTTCCTGTGCTTCGGTGCTCGACAGGCTTGCGTATTCATTCACCTCGCCATCCCGAACCACGGTATATCCATCCGGGCACTTTTGGTCGAGGACCTTCAACGCTTCGCTACGATGAGGCGATCCTATCGGTCCGCCACGATCGTCTTTGAATAGATACGTCACGACGCCTCCGCTCTCTGTTTCCTGCGCGAGACGCACAGTATCGGAGCAGGCGCCGCACAGTAAGGCCGCCACAGCGTGCGGCAGGAGCGCGAGCAGCCTATTACGGGAGCATGAATCCATAGCTGGTCATAATCTCCCGTCCCTTGTCGCCTCGCATGAATTCCAAGAATTGTCTTGCCGCTTCTTGGTGGTCCGACGATCTCAAGATCGCTGCGCCCTGCTCGATCGGTGGATGGGCCTCAGCGGGTATCTCCCAATAGGTGCCGTGAGCCTTCATCGCCGGAGCCATCGCCAATGACAGCGCGACAATGCCGATGTCGCACGCGCCGGATTCGACGAACTGCGCCGCTTGCGAGATATTTTCGCCCAGGATCAATCTGTTCTTTACCGACTCATAGACATTGAAATGCTGCATGGCAGATACGGCAGCACGGCCATAGGGGGCATGTTTCGGATTGGCAATCGCCACTTTCTTGATACGAGGATCACGCAGAACCTCAAATCCCTTGGACACATCAAGACGCGCCGCCGCTCCGGTCCACAAGACAATCCGCCCCACCGCGTACCGATAGAGCGACCCTGGTATGGTCAAACCGGCTGCTTCCAATTTCCTGGGGTACCCAATGTCGGCAGAGAAATAGAGGTCGAACGGCGCGCCATTCTGAATTTGCGAGAAGAAGTTGCCTGAGGAGCCAAGCGACAGCTTCACATGGTTGCCGGTCGCCTTTTCATACTCAGTGATGAGTTCTTTGAAGGCGAAATTCAAATCTGACGCCGCGGCAATCGTGATCTCCTCTGCCTGAGCCAGATTCGCCCCACAGGTGATCAAGAAAAGTAACGCACTGAGTATGCGAATCATATGACGGACCCCTCAGAAGAAGATGGAGTACTGGACGCGAATGGCATTCTCGATCAAATTCTTCTGCACCGCATCGAGCGGGACGGTTCCTGATGAATTGAGCGCAGTGGCTCCGGAAGGGAGGGGAGCGCTTCTGCCGATTGCGAACCCACCAGTCCCCATGAACATGTTGGTATATTGAATCTGAATCTGGTGATCGTAAGTCCCGCTTAAGTAATAGGACAAGGCGACATCCACCTGCTTGATGAGATCGCCTGCTGCGTTTGTGTCTGGATCCCACCAGGAATACCGGCCGGCAACTTGCAATGTGCGAGGAATCAAGAAATATCCCGCTTGCACATACCAGCCTGTGGCATTGCCCAGCAAGCCGGGAGCAAAGGCGGTGCACGTTGCATTTGTTGCACTCACAGTCTGCAGGCAGGGAGCTGTTTTTTGATGGCGATTGATGTTTTTCCAATACCATTCACCTTGCAATGAGAATCCCCGGTATTTGAACGCTGCGTCGAAGGCGTAGGTGGAAAAGTCCAGGATTCCCCAGCCGAGTTGGCGGCCGTTTCCAAAGGTCGCAAGCTGGCGCCTGACGTTCAAATTGGCGAGGTCAATCCCGATGAATGCATTGCCCGTTGACGTATTGATGCCAGGGTTGTAGGCGTAGCCCCCGCCGACCGCCAGCTGTGGCGTCTCAGAATAAGCCATGTCGCCTTCTCCATAGCCGGAACGTCCCAGAACATTGACGTTCAAGCGAGCGGCGTACATCAGCTGGCTGACGCTTGTCCGTAAGTTTGCATTGAGGTTCCGCTGGTCCGTCGCGCATCCGATCGGTTGTCCACTGGTTTGTCCGCCGACGCAGTCTTGAGTGGCCTGCTCACTCGTGAAAGAGCCGAACCGATTGAACCCTGGCCCCAATCCATTGAAGATCCCGAAGTAATAGTTGACAGGATACACTTCCTCATCGTTCATGATCGTGATGCCGATATCGCGCCGATTCAATCCGCTCGCCGTAAAAGCATCCATCACTCCGGACCTTTCGACGAATTGCATGGACGTGGCGTTATTGACCTGGGAACGATTGAAGAACACTTTGTACTGGCCTGCCATGATATTGAACCAGGGCACATGAGTACTGTGGACCGCCGCATCGAGTAGCTGAACGGAGCCAGGATTTTGAGCATTCTCAGCGGTCTCGCCGGCCAACTGCACGAAGTATTTCAAATCCGGGGTGAACAGGTGCCCCATCAGCATGAGACGCACCCGTCTCATGGTAAAGGTGCTCGCGTCGTTTTGTGAGCGCTGCGCGCGATAGTCGCCGAATACGCCAAGCAATTCAGGGTAATTCTTCGCGTCGCCGGGATTCCGCCACGCATCGTTGCGGAACCGCTGGGCAAACCGTCCTTGCACGAATCCGCGAATTTTCAAGAAAAAGGCATTGTCATTCGTCGATATGTTGAGTCCGCGGTCGTACCAGACGTTGAAGGTCGGCCGCTGCAGATTAGCCCGGCGTTCGGATTCTTGAATGACATTTCGGTATTCCTCTTGAGTAATGATTCCTTGCTTCACGGCCCGTTCGAGCAGCAACCGAGTGGCGGGATCGACCGCATCCACGAATACATATTTCCCATCTTTCTCTATGAGTCGGCCGGAGTCGGCAGCTAGCGACATCGAATGTATGAGGATCGACAACAGTGACACGATTATAGAGATGGCAATGGCCAACCATGGAGTAATGGCTGCTCGGTCGTCCTGAATAAGACGCCCGCGTGCCCGGGTGGAGATGTTTCGCCTACGATCATTAGCCGGAACCATGTGAAGGATCCTCCTTCATTCTCACGAGGGTTTTTGAAGAACGATATGGCTATGGAACCGGTCGAGTGATGGTCGCGCTCTTCAGATACGCCTCATAGTCCAGTGCCCACACTTCTTGCTGTCGATCGGCGCCCCAGAACCGGCCCGGCTCGAAGGAGAGAAGAAACGACCCGGGCAATGGAGCCATTTGTGGATTGTTGGGGAAATAGTTGTCGGAGCGGCGCATTGGTATTTCGGCATGGAAATGCTCGATCGTCATGTAGAGTTTCGAGCCACGGATCGCCATCCATCCATCCGTCACTGTCTTCGTATCGGCACGATTCTTTCCTGGCGCTGCCAACGCAAAGTGCACTCGCTCATCCGGCCCCGCCTTCTCAAACGCATCGACGAGAAACGCGGCGACTCGCATAATCTCGTCGTCTCGCAACAGCCTCTGGGGCGGCTGTTCTTCGGCGAACCACCGCAATGGCAGGCGCTGCTGCTCTCGAAGTGAAAATCCCTGCAAGATAGCTGTGACCTGGTCCGCCGTAAATTGCGCAGGATGCGAATAACCAGCAGGAGAAGTTTCTCGTTGCAAGGTCACGTCCACAAACTTGCTTTCATAAACTGTCTTTGTCGTGTAGGGGAGGCGAGCACATCCGACGGGACTCCCCGACACCACGAGGGCAATCAGAGTGAGGCCTGTCCAAAACTTGCTGTAAACCACATGTGGCATCTCAAATGCCTCCTTGATCCTGTTAGCGAGTCGTGTCAGCCGCGCCCTCGGCCGGCGGAAGACCGTAGCCAAGGGAACGAAGCAATGCTTGCGAAGCTGAGGTGTGCAGGAACGCAAGAAACTCTTGGCCCAGCGCGCGATCTGGGCAGGACCGCACCATCGCCATCGAATGGAGCTTGGCAGAACCGTCCGATCCAGTGGCCACGTCAACCACACGTACTCGTTCCCGTTCACGGGCTGCATCAGGCCCAAAGACAATCGCCACATCGGCCTTGCCGTTTAAGAGATGATCGAGGACACCGGCGGCATCGGTCGCGATATCAAGCCGATCGGCCGCAGACCCAACGAATCCTCTCGACTCCAGCCATCGACGCGTTTCCTGACCGAGAGCCGTCAGGGAGGGATCGGCGACGGCAATCCGTATCCGGGAATCACGGACTGCGATGTCCAATGATGACGGAGCGTCAACCAGCGACTCAGGAACGACCAATACCAGCGGTACGGATGCGTAGGTGACGGTCGTGCCGGGCAACACGTAGTACTTTTGCTGGAGACGGGTAATAAGTTCGTCTCCCCCCGGTGCCACCAAATGAATCGGTCCGGTACCGATAAAATACCGCCCGCGATTCTCAACCGTCGCGATCGTTTGGCGAAGGGAGAGTGCGGTATCGTAGTAGATTTTCACTCGCGCATCGGGATGTGTCGCTTCGAACTTCCGGCTCAAGGCTTCGACCGGACCGGCGACGCTTGGCGAAGCTGCGATCACCAGCGACTCCAAAGCCAGAACCGCTCCGGGCAAAACCATACTTAGAAAGAATCCTAGTGGCATCAATAGATACCGAGACATTGTCATCTCCCTGGCTGGTTACCGCTCAACCTCGAAGCGAGTGTGTTTTTCCTGTATCTCTGGTGTCGTAGCCGCCCAGCGCCTCGATCTCATTTCGAAATGGGCGGCTGACGATGGTTTCGAACAGGTGGCCCAAGGTCGGATGGGACTTCAGATGCGTTTTGGGTACGACAAGGTCGTAGCGCGCGGCTTGAAGCGGTACGAAGTCGAGTCCAAAGAGTTGTGCAGCGGATCGAATGCCGATACCGACATCCGCGCGATGCGCCTCAATCGCCCGCGCCACTTCGAAATGCGACGACACGACATTCTCGTATCCCTGTACCTGCACAGGATCGATCGCGGCGGCCCGTAACCGTTGATCGAGCAGGAGCCGAGCTCCAGATCCCTCTTCACGATTCACTAGAGCCACAGTTGATTCGGCGAGGTCTGCCGCGGAGCGGATCGATTTCGGATTGCCTGGCCGAACGAGAAACCCCTCCTCCCATGTTGCAAAGGTAACAATCTCATATCCTGATCCTTTGAGATTTCGTCGAAGAAACGGCAAGTTTGATTCACCGGTCACCGGATCGAAGAGATGCAGTCCCGCCACATGCACTTCACCGCGTTGTAAGGCCTGGAGTGCGGCCATACTTCCCATCGTCCAGCCGACCACCGAGGTCTGGTCCTTGCGACGTCGCATGTGCGCACCCGCGAGGAAGATCGCCGGATCACAACCAGCCACGGAGATTTCCTGTTCAATCGCCTGACGATCTCTCGATAGCTTTACACCCACCGTCGAGCCCGATGTCTGCCCACGCGGCTCGACAACATAGCCATCAGCCGGAACTGTGTAAGAAAGCAGTTCGCCCAAACCGGTGACGGGCCGCACAACCGTCTGCTTACCGATGGTCGAAACTTTGACTCGGATCGGCGAACCCTTGGTGTTGGTCTGAGGGAGATGGCCGATCAACTTGCCCTCAACAATGTCTTCCGCTTGAGCTAGGCTGAACAAATCTTCAACGCGACAGGCCAGCACCGAGGCTAAACGGAGCGCAACGGTTGTTGTCGGCAAGTACAGGTTCGACTCAATGGAAGAGACCGCCTGCCGCGTAATGCCTGCACGAGCAGCAAGTTCGGCCTGCGAGAAGCCCTTCTGAGTACGGAGAGACTTGAGATGATTGAAGAATTGAGGAGTACGTTCGAGCGGATACCTTGGAGTCTTCATGGAGAGCGTATAGCAATAATAACGGACATATGTCAACTGTTATGTCTTAAGATGCACGATTGCGTGAGATACGGATCATTAATGTAGGCCATGAATTTCCAGCAATACTGACTATAAAAACAGTTATTTATAATATTGACAAACTTAATTTACTTTATGTATAAGTGTATAACATAATTATGATCGGCAAAGTAGGAAATGTTATGTTCTCCGCCAGCAGTCAGACTACTCTACAACTGATATTGGCCCTGGGTCTGTTCCTTCTCACTGGGTTTGCCGCTGAACGATCTGCCCATGCCTTCGACTGGGTTCCGACAGACGAGGAGATCAAGAAGTATCGGCGGAGCTGGAATCCGTTCTCAGAAGGTCCTCTCCTCATCCAATCCGTCGACATCCATCCGCAAGGTCAGCTCTCACTCCGGCCGTTTCTCTTCTCGCAAATCTCAGAAAAGAGTTACGTGAACCAGCTGTCCTTACCAACCGATCGCAAAGATGGCCCCGTCCATACTTACGCTGTATCCCCGCTCGTGACTGCTGCGTACGGCCTCACAAATCACGTAGAGCTGGGAGCTGCCACTTCATTGATTGCGTTCTGGTCAAAAGATACGGCCTCAGCCGATGCAGGACGGGGGGGACCGTGGACGACTGATACCGGCATGGGAGACTTTTCGCTCTTCATGAAGTATCGCCCGATCGTACAAGATCCCGACAGCGCACGACCTTCTGTCACGTTTTACAACCAGATCGTGCTGCCGACCAGCCGCTGGACAGGAACCGAGCGGCCGCCCGGGGGGTTCGCCCCCCTTGGCCGCCTGCCTGCGACCAGATTTGGCGAGTTGGGGTTCACCGAAGGCATGACATTCAGGAAGAATACAAACCCATTTCGCTTTAGCGGTGGTGTCTTCTACACCTATTCAGCGCCAGGCAGCGATGCCGGCCGGACAACCTACGTCGGCGATACGATCAATACCCGGTTAATCTTCGAGCATTTCCTCGACGACAAAAGGGGCCTGGCTTATAACATCGAACTCGTCACGGTACACACCGCCACCTGGCGGGCGGACGGACACGCAATCAACCGAGGGGCGAGAAGCGGTTCAACGGTCATCGGCATCGAGCCGGCCATCCAATTCAGATTCACCGACTCGCTCGTCGGCGCGGTCGGTGTGCTGTTTACGGTCGCCGGGCAGAACGCGGGAGATGCGATTTATCCGAACTTCTCCCTGCAGTGGTATTGGAATAAGACCGGCAAAGTGCAAATGCGATAGCTGCGCTAATACATGATGGTGAACGGGACCGTAGTCCTGGCAAGCGTGCTCATTCTCTAACGGGTAACTGGAGAAAAATAATGGCGCAACCTTTCACGTTGTACTCCGCGAGCACACACATCTGATTGCCGCACGTCCAACCGCTGAAAGAACAGACCCGCGAGTCGCTAAATCATGGGAAGGCAGCCATTCGCATGGGCTGCGCTTGACTCCAGCAACGTTTTGCCTCACGTTGACCTTCTCCCCCGTACTCTCTAGGATCGGGACCATTCCCATACCTTACTCCTACGGTTATTACACTCGAAGGAGAACAACCATGCATACTCGATGGGACACCATCACTGTGCGGCTTCTCGGACCTTCATTGCTCACATTGATGCTCCTGGCGGTACATGCTGCCGCCACTGGGCAATTCGGTACTCCGAAAGGGGATGAAGGTATGCGGATCTTCAAGGCGACAGAACATCCATACTACAGCGGGCAGTTTCACCTTTCAGGTCAGAAAGCTATTCTGATCGGAAGCGTGAATGATCGTACACCGTGGGACCACCTCGACTATGCCGGTAAACACCTGACACCGGTGCAGGGCACAATCGACATTGAGGTGAACGAACTCACGAACAGCGGCCAGGTAGTGGCCGAATTTATCGAGGGCTCTGATCGGTATCGAATCGTCTTTGATCGGTTTGCCGCGAAGGCCCCGTTCCAGGATGGAGGCGTTGCAACCAGAATCTATGAACATGGCGATTCGAACAACGGCGATCCGCTGTATCCAAAAACATGGTTGTATCTTGGTGGGTTGGGCACCGCCAGAATGTTCAAGAACCAGGAGGTGCTCTACAAGGATTACGATGCGCATTTCATGGTGATGGAAAGGTCCCGCGATCCCATGACCCATGAGGTTCGTTACCCGGTCAAACGGACGCTGCCCGGTGGAGAAACCGATCCGGCCGGAATGGAAATTGATCTCTGGGTTCGGTCGAAGGAACAGAACACGAACAACTTTCCACCGTTTGAAACGTTTGTCCATCTCTGCTGGGAAGAAGTCACCTGGCGATAAGGAGAAGGAACCTGATCCGATGGAAAAGAAAACTTTCGAAAGCTTGAAGACCTTTTCGGTGAACAGTTTCGTTCGGAAACGGATATGGCAAACGGACAAGCTCCATTGCAACATTTACTGCTTTGAGCCAGGACAGCAGAATAATCTGCACCGCTATCCGGTCTCTGATGAAGTGGTGTTTTGTTTGGAGGGTGAAGGGATTGTCGTCGTTGGGACAGAGCATCAGTCCGTCAAAGCTGGAGAGACCGTGTTGATCCCGATGAACACCCCCCATGGATACATCAATGCAATCCTGGACAGCCGTATGATCATCAGCGTGGTTCAATGTCCACTCCCGGTCGAGCATGTGCCGATCGAACCCGGTAACGTATCCACGCTGATCAGGCCCTAGAACACGCAACCTCCCCCTGTGAATTTACACACATGTTGAAGACGGTTCATCTGCGCATCCTCCTGCTTCTCGCCGTGGCGATTGCGGTCCCGGTGGTTGGGTTCTCGCTTGATAACGCTACCCGTATCTGGACCTTTGACGATGACCCATCCGAGAGTCTTCCCACTGAGTTCCAGGTGGGAACCCTCTTTGATGGGCGGCCGGCTGGGGAATGGAAGATCCTTCAGACCGAGGCAGCCAATCACGGAAAGCACGTGCTTGGTCAGCTCATGGGAAAAGGCGCCGAACACGCGTATAAGGTCGTGCTGGTTCAAGGCACGACAGCTACCGATCTGGATTTGCGCGTCTCCTTCCTGCCCATCTCAGGCAAAGCGGATATGGGTGGCGGTCTGATTTGGCGGGCAGCGAATGATCGCAATTACTATCTGGTAAGGGCCAACCCGCTGGAACAAAACATTCGAGTGTATCGGGTTGTAAAGGGCGTTCGACACCTGGTACAAAACTTCGACCAGACGATTGACGTAAGACAATGGCACACACTGCGGGTTACCCATCAAGGCTGTCGCGTGAACGTCTTCTATGACGACAAGCAAGTCTTCGATCTCTGTGATAAGACGTTCCACGCTGGGATGATCGGGCTATGGACTAAGTCGGATGCCGTCACCTACTTCGATGACCTCCAGGTGCGGCAACCGAAATGAATACAGTCGAGAGTATTCACTTGCCGGTATCTGTATCCTCCAGCGAAGCCCTTCGCTTCTGGCTGAAGCTCGGTTTCATCAGCTTCGGCGGGCCGGGCGGACAGATCGCGGTGATGCACCAGGAACTGGTGGAGCGCAAGCGATATTCGGAGTGGCGACCGTGTATAGGCTCTCTTGGATGACGCGCTTTCCGAGGCCTCGCGCGCAGGCGCGGCGAACTTTGGTTTAGGAGACCGCAAAACCACGAGGTATAAGGTCAAGTAATGACTCTCACCAAGCTGGAGAGGCAGAATCTGAACCGCTGATCATCCGCCTCGTGCGCAAGGCATCCTTCTTTCACGCGGCCTGCTGAGTTTCACCTCTTGGGAATATGATCCCATCAGCGTATGGTTCTCCCTACGAAGGGTCTCGCCGATACGATTTGACAGTCCCAGCACCTCTTCCAACCTCTCCTCGTTCTAAGCCACTGAAATTCTGACCTCACGGTTATCGGTACCGATCTTGCTCCACCGGTCTGCACGCCGATGACCGGCGCAAGACACGCACCAGCAACCAAGACATGTTCTATAGATACATGCTCGCATTCACAACCGCTGCATCGTGAAAAGGAGAGCACCATGACTTCCGCAAGGCTACGTCTATTTCCCCTGATCGCAATGGTTCTCTTGTTGATCCCGCTCTCGATCGAGCCAAGTTACGCTCTGCCGAGTTTCGGTTCACAAGTCGATATGTCCTGCAACGCGTTTAATGGAACGACCCCCTTCCAAGATCAGAGCTGTGCGTTGTGTCATAGTTCAAATAGCCCTTCTACCCGCGATCTCAATCAGAACGCTCAATCATTCAAGAATGGAAATATCACAGCCATCTGTCCGGTGACTGCCACCGCACCGGTGGCGGACGCGGGTCCGAACCAGACTGTCACGGCGGGCACGATTGTCACGCTGGATGGAAGCAAATCCACCGATTCCGGCGGCCATGCCCTCACGTTCCAATGGACGTTGAAAACAGTTCCATCGGGCAGTGCTGCCACATTATCGAACCCAACCAGCGTGAAGCCGACCTTCCTTGCTGACAAGGCGGGACAATATGTTGCGCAGCTTGTGGTGAACAACGGCACGCTGAGCAGCCAGCCGGCGACCGTGACGATCACGACCAATCCTCTCAACACACCGCCTGTAGCCAATGCAGGACCGAACCAGACGGTTCAGGCCGGCGCAACGGTTACGCTGGATGGCAGTGGATCGAGCGATACCGACGGCAATCCTTTGACATTCCAATGGTCCCTCAAGTCCATCCCCACGGGAAGCGCTGCAGTGCTCTCCAATGCCAAAGTTGTGAAGCCGACCTTCGTGGCCGATCGAGTGGGCGATTACGTTGTCCAGCTCGTGGTTAACGATGGGACGGTGAACAGCACTCCTGCCACTGTCACGATCACCACGAATCCAGCCAACACACCTCCTGTGGCCAATGCTGGGCCGGATCAATCGGTGGCCGTGGGAGCAACCGTCACCCTCAACGGCAGTGGCTCGACCGATACCAGCGGCAATACGCTCACCTATGACTGGTCCTTCACTTCGGTGCCGGCAGGGAGCCGGACGGAGCTGGCGAATCCTACATCGGTGATGCCGACCTTTGTCGCTGACTTGGCTGGGATGTATGTGATCCAGCTGACTGCCAATAACGGTACGGCAAGCACGATGGACACCATCACGATCAACACAGGATCCGGCAATACGTTGCCGGTGGCGGATGCGGGACCTGATCAGACGGTCTCAATGGGAACGACCGTCCACCTGGATGGCAGTAAGTCCAAAGATGCCGGTGGCCATGCCTTGACCTATCAGTGGATTCGGCCCCGGTAGCCGATGCGGGACACAATCAGGTTGTGTCAGTCGGCGCCACCGTCACGCTTGACGGTAGTGCCTCACACGATGCCGATAACCAACCTCTCACGTACCACTGGTCCCTGATCACGAAGCCGGTCAACAGCCAGGCGACGTTATCCGATCCGATGAACGTGCGCCCGACCTTCGTCGTGGACGTCGCCGGAGAGTATGTGGCGCAGCTGATTGTCAATGACGGCAAACAGGACAGCCGTCCGGCCACCGTCATGGTCAGAACATTCACCGTTCCAACGAAACGCGGCATCCACATCTCGCGCGCTAGATGGCAGTCCGATACGGTGATCCTATCCGTATCGGGACGCGGGCCGAAAAATGCAGTTGTCGATATCATCGATGCCGTCAGCGGGGCGCCGATTGGAACCGTCACGGCGAGCGACACAGGGAGATTTAGATTCCAGGCTACGGTAACCACGTCGCCTTGCGCTGTCGAAGTCAAGTCGGGCCAACTCGTCAGTCACAAGGCGCTGGTCCGGGGAACGGGAGATCTCTGCAAAACCCAGTTCCCGCCGAAACAGCCTCGTGCTGAAAAGGGAACGACGACCAGGAGCAGTCAGAATCTGGAAAGAGAACGAGGTCAATAGGTAGATAAGCACGAGTAACGACAACACTTCGGCCAAACCCCGTGGGGCGTTCTGTGACGCACGGAACGCCCCACGACCCACCGTTTCTGGGTTCCCATCAGGGCAAGACCGCTGCTAGCGCTTGCGTCCGTTGTGCTTGTCGCGGAAAATCTGCCGGCTCTGTACGTTCTCGCGGTTCTGGATGCGAGCCTGCTCGCCTGCGCTGATATGGCCGTCCCGTCCTGCACGCGCTTCCGCACGGTCGACACGGGACTGGCCCCGTTCCAGCTGGGACGCTTCTCGGTTGGTCAGCTGGCCTGATTGGATCCCCTGCTCGATCCGGCTTTGTTGATTGATATTGCGCTGCGCATCGGCTTGCATGCGCTGCGAAGAAGCCGAGTTGGGATCGCCGGTCACATCATTGTGTTTCAAGCGACCGATGGCCCTTGATTCCTGGTTCTGCGCGCGCTGAATGCGGGCCGCTTCGTCCGGCGAGAGATTGCCGTCCTTGAGCGCCCGCGATTCCATCTTGTCGATGCGAGCTTCCCCACGCTCTAACCGTGCGGCTTCGCCGGTCGAGAGCTGACCGGACTTCAACCCCTGTTCAATTCTGGATTCCTGGTTGAGGTCCCTCTGCACTTCCGACCCTACTGTTTGAGCCAGCACTGGGGCGGCCACCGGTATCGTCAACATAAGAGCGAGCATTGTCTTCAGCACGTTCATAACAACCTCCTTGTAAAATAGGTGTCGGTGTGATTCTAGCCCTCCACGCCCAGCTAGTCCATGAAAACGCGCTTCCTCCAGTCTCGTTGACAGGGCTGTTCCTCCTCTGACTGACCTGGAACGGCCAGCAAGGACCGGCAGTGCTGACTTTCAGACGGTCAGCGAGAGCCAGCATCGGCAACTGGGCCATCGGCGGATTTTTCATGGCGATTGGCCGGGGTGAGTCGGATGATTATGCAGGCAAGAAGATTCCGATCTACGGCCTGGCTGAGTCGATCATGTAAGCTCGTTTCACCGCACGGGCATGGGG
>JACPZN010000255.1 GCA_016195505.1 Nitrospirota bacterium
ATCGTACCTCAGCCTCGATGCATGACTCTGGACATCAGTTTCCCACAGGCTGCGTCTTCAAGGAAAGTCTTTAGAACTGTATCATCACTATGGTGAGCAGGCAAATAAACAATGCGGCATCATGAGTGCCGATGCCCTATCGACAGCGACGCGAACACGCGTAGAGAGCCGTTCATCACAAGTTTCCAGAGGTGTGATGCCCTAACAGGATAGCTGCATGAGACACGCAAGACTGGCAGGACGGGAGTGGGCTGTTTTAATAACCTGGTCAGTCTGGTTGACAGAACCGGATCACGAAAGAAACCAGATCGACCCGCTTGTGACACACTGCCACCTTCTGTGGCAAGCATCAGGCCTGACGTTTGACGAAGAAGGTGGCAGCTTGTGCGCGCCGTGAGATATGCAGCTTTTGGAACATGTTGGAGAGGTAATTCTTGACTGTCTTGTCGCTGAGTTGCAGCGTGGTCGCAATTTCCTTGTTGGTCAAACCTTCCGCCACCAACGCCAGCACGCGCTCTTCCTGTGGAGAAAGGGATTGTCCCGGCACCGCGCCAGCTTGAGTCGGCCAGACTTTGATCCAATTCAGGGCCCGATGGGCGAGGGCCGGATTGAGAATCGATTGACCGTTGGAAACGGCACGAATCGATCGGATCAGCAGGCTGGAGTCGATATTCTTGAGGACGTATCCCTGTGCGCCGGCTAGCACGGCCGCTAGGGCGGAATTATCATCGGAATAAGATGTGAGAAAGATAATTCGTGTTGTGGGGTGACTGGCGAGAATCTGACGGCCGGCGTCGATGCCGGAGCCATCCGGGAGACGAACGTCCATCAGGACGATGTCCGGTCGGAGTCGATTGACCGCCTGCACCGCAGCCATTTTGGTTCCTGCTTCACCGACAACGGTAATGCCGTGATGATTATGTAAGACGGTTCGCAGGCCGACACGGACCACTTCGTGATCGTCGACCAGGAGCAGCCGTATCAGTTTGGTTTTAGCGGCGGGCAGGGGAGGCCTCCTTCGGCAAATCGAATACGACGCGTGTTCCCTTGTTGATTTTCGAAGAGACGGTAAGCCGTCCTCCGATCTTCTGCGCACGAGCAGCCATGTTGTGCAACCCCTGCCCCGTCCCCTTGGCCGTGTCTGTATCGAATCCACTGCCGTTGTCACGAATGCTCAGCCGCACCCCCTGCTTCAGCATCTTGAGTGACACCGTAGCCTCTTGAGCGCAACCGTGCCGGATACAATTACTGACCGCTTCTTGGCTCACGAGGAGCAAGTGCAAGGCTTGTTCAGCCGATAGGGTCTGCGCGGCTCGGTCCTCGACCGTGAGGCGCACACGCATGGCATGATGCTGCGTCAGTGATGTCAACATGTGCTGCAGCGCCGTCGGTAAGTCCTTCCCCTTGAGCAGATCTGAGCCCAACCCCGCGATGAAGTTTCGGATTTCGTGCATGATACGGTTCAATTGATCGATGACTTGATCGATTGATGGGCTCAATGTCTGGCGATTCCTTGGAGACATCATCGATTTGGCCGATTCGAGGGTGAGGCCCATGGCAAAAAGCGACTGTAAGATACCATCATGCAAGTCTTGACTGATCCGCTCACGTTCCTCTACCGCAACGCGCAGATCGCGCTCTCGTTGACGGAGCGCTTCTTCCATGCGCTTCCGCTCCGCGATATCGAGTACCAGCACCTGCATCACGGGCGTCCCGTCGAAGGAGGTGGGAATCGCCGTCACGGCCACGTCGACTCGTGACCCGTCAAGCCGCACATACTGCTCATCCAACGAAGGAACCGGCTGCCCGTTTCCCATCACCTCGTGGATGCGGCCTTTCACCACGGTGTGAAACTCAGGGGCGATCCGTTCCAAGACGGGCGTACCGATCAGCTGATACGCGTTCGTCGCATTAAGAATCCTTTGCATCTCCTGGTTGACGTAGGCGAATCGGCCGCCCTCATTCACGAAGATGCCGATCGGTGCATTATCGACCAAGGATCGGTAGCGTTCTTCGCTCTGGCGCAATACTGTTTC
>JACPZN010000216.1 GCA_016195505.1 Nitrospirota bacterium
CTATGTGCTCGACTTCATCCGTGAGAATCACCCCGGATGGGATGTTGAGTTCGGGGCCTGCGATCGCTGCGTGGAAGTCTACAAGCTGCGTGCCGACGGCGTGGTGTAACCGACACAAAAAGGCCCAAGGCTTACTGCTTTTCGACCTTAATCTCAGTCAGGACCTTCTTTGCTATAGCATGGCTTCCGATCCCTCATATGGCCGCCGCGATTTTTTCAAGGATTCCGTACTCTCTGTCGCCAAAGCGGCGCAGGAATTTGCCAAACAGGCTGATGTCGTTCCAGCACAGGTCCCGCCGTCGATCCGGACGGATTGGCTACGGCCGCCTGGTGCCGTCGATGAGGCGCGTTTTTTGGAACGATGTACGAAGTGCAGCGACTGCATCAAGGCCTGTCCACCCGGCGCGATCATCGCGCATCCGCATGACGGCACACCTTTGATTTTTGCCGATCAATCGCCCTGTCTGTTGTGCGAAGACTTTCCTTGTATTGCGGCCTGTGCGACGGAGGCATTGTTGCCGGTCGATGGAGTCGGCGCAGTTCGAATGGGCGTCGCCGTCATTTCGCATCGACTCTGCACAGCGGGACAAGGCTGCCATGCCTGCGTATCGAAATGTCCGACACATGCGCTCGCGATGGACTTTGAATCGTTACGATTGATGATTGTCCCCGAGGCTTGTGTCGGGTGTGGAATGTGTGAGTCGGTGTGCAACACCGTCAATGATCACGTGGCGATTCGCGTCACGCCGGCACGCCAACTCGCGAGGTTCGATCGATGATTGCAATTCAGAACAATCTAGCATGGTGGAAATAAACCATCCAGGAGTATATCGGTCTGGAAATCAGAGACTTGGCGGTCTGGCCAGTCCCATAAGGTCTCCCAAGATCGCGCTTGACATCCGGATGGCCATTTCATATACATATGTACGCTGGTAGAAAAAACATCCGTGCGTGTGGATAATTTGTAAATTGTTATGAGACCTGGGTTGAACGCGACATCCAGGAGAGCGGTTTATGGCCAGTAAACAGCCGGTGCAGAGCGTATCTACCTCCGCAACCGCCGTGATTCCGACTCCGTCGACAATCAAAGATTCACCCGCAGTCGAGCGTGCACTCAATCGTAGCAAAATCTATCTTCTCGTTTCATGGAGTCTTCTCTATCCGGAAGATGAGGAATTTCTCGACTACCTCCAATGCGGAGAATTTGTAGAGGACGGGCGGGCGGCGCTTGATGCGTTGCAGGTCGTCCTGGACGGCAACGGGGGAGAGCGTGCGAAGCAGAAACTCATCTCGCTCAAGAAACAGCTGGATCTGGCTGAAAAGCTGATCGCCTCGGAATGCGTCAATTGGCAACTCAGCGATCTCCAGTCCGAGCATCGCCGGGTGTTCAGCCTTCCTCGCCTATAAAGAATCCTACTCGCGCTGCCATGACGGCATTGAGAAGACGCAGATCGTTGTGGATGCCCAAAAAAAGTTTGTCAAGAATCACATCGGTCGCTGGGTGCCGCTCTTCTGCCGCATGCTGACCAAGAAAGCGGACTCCGGCCTCTTCAAATTGGTTTCTGACATGACAGCCGATTGGATGGATTTTGAAACGGCATTCCTGGGAGTCACGCCCCAGCCCTATACGGAGACCGATTATCGACCGGCGACCTTCAACTCCCCCGAAGGTCAAACCTATGAATGCGGTGCGCAGGATCAAGGAAACGAATTGAGTGTGTTGCTCAATGAGGTGGGGGCCCAGTCGTTCATGGATATTAAGGATAAGGAGAAGGATAAGGATAAGGAGGAGGGAGGACCGGTTGGAACCGCCTAGGGTTCGAGCATTCATTCTGAGTTTCAGGTGTGCGAAAGAAGAATGGATCGATGTCAGTAATCTTTAATCTATTTTTGAGAGGAGGGATTCAGATATGAGAGTAATGCAGACGACCAACAAGAAATTGGTGTTTGCCATTCTTCTCTCTGTCCTCGTCGTCGGCGTCATGCTGACGATTGGGCAAATACCATTGGCCGTCAGCCAGCCGGTCACGATTCCGGCCAAGGCGGTCAAAGGCCCGATCCCCATGGACGGCGCAAACCCAATTTGGGAGGCTGTTCCCGGAGTCGTGATTCCGCTGAGTGCCCAGATGATCACTACCCCCATGCACCCGAACATCGGCGTGAAATCGGTGTTCGTGAAGGCCATGACGAACGGCAAGGAAATCGGGTTGCGGTTGGAGTGGATTGATCAGACCAAGAACGACACCACAATCGGGCCACAGGACTTCCGCGACCAGGTCGCGGTCATGTTCCCCGTCAATACTTCTGGAGCGCCGCCGTTTCAATGCATGGGCCAGACTGGCGGCACTACCAACATTTGGCGATGGAATGCGGAGTGGCAGAAGGATCTTGGCAAAGACAGTGCCGGAATCTGGGACGTAGACGATCAGTACCCCGGTATTTTCTGGGACTACTACTTTGAAGAGCCGGCCGGCGGCGTGACCTATCCGGATCGGATCGGTCGGAGCCTCGGTCCCTTCAATCCTGGAATCTGGTCCGGCAACATTCTGTCCGATCCGACGCTCCGTGTGAGCTCGGTCGAGGACCTGAACGCCAATGGTTTCAGCACCCTCACGACACAGGCCCATCAAGATGTGATCGGGAACGGTGTGTGGGAGCCGGTGACTCTCCGTGTTTCTCAGGAGAGCGTCGAGTAGGTGGAAGTCAAACAGAGGCCTCGGATCGGCGTCACGTCTGGTGACGAAATGGTCCGGGGCCTCCGTTTTTCTGAGCACGTGAAGCGACTCTAGCGACTCTATAGTGCGGCATGGACGGCGGGTGCAGGGTTGCATTTCAAGAAGCGCGGAGGGTATAACCCAAAGGGCTTTTCTCTCAAACCTGCTGATTTTTCGACGCAATTGGAAACATAGAATGGCCATGAAAGTCTCGCTGTTGTTCCCCCCAACCTGGCATCCTTCTCAGCCCTATCTGAGCCTGCCATCCCTGACGGGGTTTCTGCATCAGGGAGGCGTGTCGGATGTCTCGCAACGAGACCTCGGCATCGAACTATTGGATGGAGTGCTCACCAGATCTTATGGAGCTGAAATTCATCAGCGGTTGCTCGATAAGCAGCGCGAGCTTGAGCGGACCCAGTCAGGGGAGATGGGTGTCGGGAGCCGTGAACACTATGCGAAGGTCACCGATTCCCTCGAGAAGTTCGCCTATCTGATCGATCGAATCGAACTCGCCAAGGAGACGCTGCGCGGCGAAGGATTCTATGATCTTGATGCGTATCGCGCCAGCCTCTTCATGATCGACAAGTGGCTGGAGCTGGTTTCTTCGGTCTACTTCCCGACCAGACTCACCGTCGTCGATAATCAGTTCGGCGATTACTCGATCTATTCCTCGAAGGACCTGATGAAGGTCATTCGTGAAGAAGCGCAGAATCCCTATATCAGTCTCTTCCGCGACAAGTTTATTCCATCGATCCTGAACGGTCGCCCCGACTTGATCGGGGTGTCGATCACCGCGACGTCGCAGATCATTCCGGGCCTCACGCTGTGCCGGTTGGTTAAGGAGACGGCGCCGGATCTGCATGTCACGATCGGCGGAAGCATCTTTACGCGTCTCGTTGATAACATTCGCCGCTGCCCAAGTCTCTTCGATCTGGCCGACGATATCGTCGTGTTCGAAGGAGAAACGGCGCTGCTCGAATTGGTGAACCAGCTGGCTGGCAAGAAGGACTACAGCAAGGTCCCCAACCTGATCTATCGGCACAATGGGAAGATCACGGTGAACCAGCCGTTCTATTCCGAGAACGTCAATCAGCTGCCTGCTCCGAATTACGACGGATTTCCGCTTGGTCGATACTTGTCACCGGAGCCGGTGCTTCCGGTCCAGTTCTCGCGCGGGTGCTACTACAAGGATTGTGCGTTCTGCGCGCTCACACTCGACCACCAGAACTTCAGGCAGAAGGACCCGGGACGAACGATCGAAGAATTGGGATGGCTCAAGCAACGCTACGGGGCGCAACATTTCTTTTTCACCGACGAATGCTTCGCCCTCGCCCCGACGAAACGGCTCTGCCATCAGATGATCGAAAAACGTCTCGACGTGAAGTGGACGTGCGAAATGCGGTTCGAGAAGAATCTCACGCGCGATCTGCTGACGTCGATGCGGGATGCCGGGTGTTTGAAGATCGTCTTCGGACTCGAATCCTTCAACCAGCGCGTCATGGATTTCATGAAAAAGGGGATCAAGCAAGAATGGGTCCGGCGCGTGACGGACGACTGCGTCGATCTCGGCATTGCCGTGCATTGCTACATCATCGTGGGATTCCCCACGGAAAAAGAAGAAGAAGCCCTGGAGACCATGAACTTTATCGTGGAAAACAAGAGGCTCCACGATTCATTCGGATTTTCTTGTCAGCCCTGTCTGTTCGACCTCGAGAAGGAAGCCCCGATCATGAGCGATCCAGCCGGGTACGGGATCAGGCGCATCATGCGTCCGTCGGCGGAGGACCTCAGCCTCGGATTCTTCTATGAAGTTCAAGAAGGCATGACGCCGGATCAAGCCGAGAAACTCTATCAATATGTCTACGAACAAGTTAGTGAAGTGGTCTGTGAGTTGCCCTTCAACTATTCGATGGCTGATGGGTTGTTGTACATCGCGAAGGCGAAGGAAGAGGCCCGACAGGCGCCTCAACCGATCGGCTCGTAGGATGCGTGCGGGTCAGGCGTCCATGGTGGGATAGATTGACCCTGTTTTTTCCCAACAGATATAATGCCTGGTGTACGGAGGAATGGTTCGTGGTTAAAGCAGCGACCATGGGGGAGCGACTGACGGGAAAGATCGGGGAGTTTGGCCCCCTGTTTGAATACACCATCAAGCTCGTCCTGTTGACCTCCTTCCTTGAGCTGGTTCTGTATCGCCTGGTCTCTCGCCTTGGAATGCATTTGAGCAAGATGGCGGTGGCCCACCCGTGGATTACACCCACGTTCACCGCGTTGACCGAGGTGGGGACATGGCTGCTCAATATTGTGGCCATTCTGTTGTTCTTGGGCCTCACCCTGACAATGATCATCCGAGGCGTGGGGCATGAGACCAGCCGGCTGACCAAACTGGCGATGGCGGGCACAGCGCTGTTGCTGCTGTTGACCGTCGGATTCTTGGTCGTGCAACCGGGGATGTTGGGCGCTGCGATCTATAACGGTGTGGCACTGGTTACGCTCACGTTGTTTCTGCTGGAGTATGTGACTACCCATCATGAGCGGGCGCAACGTATTCTCGGGGTGACGTACTATCTTGGGATCTCAGGGTGGTTGTATTATCAAATCGTCTCGACGATCTACAGTTTGGCTGAAACCGTGGCAGCGCCGCCCCTCGTTTACGAGTCACATCGGATCGGCGAAGCGCTGATGGTCTTGGCGAGCGGTCTCGTATTCGTGGCGTATGGGCGGGGGTTGTCCTTGCTGACAAAGAATCGGCGCCAGCGGAATCGTGCGATTTGGTTTTGGGTGACCACGGCTACGATCTTCACGACGCTGATTTTTACCGACTACCTCTTGGGCCTGTACGATCCGGCCTTGGCCTCGGCAGTTCGGCAGGCTTCGCAGGGCATCGGTTGGATTTTCCAGTTCGGCATGGGCTACACGTTCTATCTCCCATTCGCGATTTACATGGGAGGCTTGCTCTGCTGGTCGTACACTGTGATCAAACTTCTTAGGATGGGGCGATTGGCGGGCTACGGCATCGGTCTTATGTTCATCGCCGGGTATGCGTTGCTGTTTTCCAATCTTACTCTGATGGTGATTCTTGGGGTGATGTTGCTCACGCTCGATCGGGCCAAACCGGCCGCTGCGGAGCCCGTGTCAGCCACGAACAGTTCATTGATGGGGCCATCCCAAGGACTCATCACCGGGCAGGTTTAAGAGGGGACCGAAAACAAGGGTCATAGTTATGGAGACACCCGCACCGATGTCAGAACCGACTCAGATAGGCACTACGGTCGATCCGGGGGATCAGCTCCTGTCGGCGGATGAAGAAATTGTCGAAATCGAAAAGTTGCTCTCAACTGAACCCGACGATTTCCAGGCTCGCTGCCGTCTCGGCGAACTCTACTTCAGCAAGGGCCGTCTCGATGATGCCCTTGCGGAAGTGAAGAAGTCGATCGAAATGGCTGAGGGTTTGCGCGCAGAGATGAACCGCTCGCTGGCCATGTACTACTCAAACCTTGGAACCATCTATGCGACGAAGAACATGACCGATGAGGCCGAGGCCGAGTTTCAGCATGCGCTGGATGTCTTCCCGCACGATGTGCTGGCGCTCTTCAATCTCGGACGAGTTTACTCGGACAAGAAAAAATACATGGAAGCGAAAGGCTTCTATGAGCGCCTCGTTGAAATTACCCCGGACGATCCGATCGCGTGGTACAACCTGGCAGGGGTGTATATCGAGTTGGACAATCCGCAGGTGTCCGACTACAACACGATCGACATGGGGAT
>JACPZN010000033.1 GCA_016195505.1 Nitrospirota bacterium
CCTGCGCTCACTCCTGCCCATATCAATGCGCCGGCTGCATCGTAGAAGAGAAACAAGGTGGTTCCCATCCCAACAATCCCGGCCAGCGGCGGCGCCACAGTGCTGAATCCCGGAATGAATTTCGCCACAAGCAACGCGCGCGGGCCATGGCGATAAAAAAGGTTTTCGGTACTCCTCACGCAAGAGTCCGGTTCGAGGGACATGCGGCAGAGGAAGCCGAGCACCTTTCCGCCCTTGATCCGCCCGAGGTAGTACCAAGCCGTGTCCGGAGGTAGGGAGGCGACGACAGGAATCAGAAGGGCGGCCGACAGGCTCATCTTTCCGGAACCCACTAACGCGCCGGCGGCAATCAACAAGGGGATGGCGGGTATCGGCAGACCCACCTGCTCGATGAAGACGACCCAAAAAACGACCGAGGCACCATGATCAACAAGAAACTGCAAGGCGTTCATGCGGTGATCCCGTTCAGGTCATGCGCTCTTCATGTCACCTTCGCGAAGACAATGGCGGCGAATGGAAGGGTCAGCCGGGAATTCCTGTACCACCTACCATGTTCGTCCTCAGCTCGCAAGGTGACGTGCGCGTAAACCTTGACACCTCCCCACGGACGGCCTAGCTTGGCGGCACAATGGAGGTGCCGCGATGTCGGACGAAACGAACAACCAGGCCGTTGTAGTGACAGACATCCGTATGCCGTTCTTCTCGATGGTCATTTTCATGGTGAAGTGGGCCATCGCTGCAATTCCAGCCTTCTTTATCCTCACGGTATTCGGTGTTTTGACATGGGCAATGCTCAGTGGGCTTCTCCTCTCTTTGACCATAGGCAAAAACACAGACTCGATTCGCACCATGGGCACCGAAACACCGTCTTCTGTACCAATTTCTACGGAGCCAAAATCACCCCCAACCGCTGAATCCGCATACTTTCCTAAGCTCATCGTGGCGGGAATCATGGTCGAGCCCTCGACGCGTGGTGGCAAGTAAAGGAGAGCTACGGCCTCGCCTTGCGGTTTGATCGTTCGCTCTCCTAGAATGGGCCTCCCTGCGAGGCTGCCATGCCCGTCGCACTTCGCCCCTACCGTCGCTTTGTGCTGCTGGTCCACCCTTCGGGTGCTTGTGCACTGATAACACTCCTCTTACTGAGCGTTGGACCCGTGTATGCGGAGTGGGAGGTGCTGAAAATAGTACCCGTTTCGATTCACCGGTGAATCTTCTTCAATCCGGTGTGCCACCGACCCTGACTTGTCTCTTCATCTTCATTGCGGTTCGATGACCCCCTCAAATTCCTGACCCTGAGCGGTATTTCTTCCGTTCCGGCAGAGTCGTGAGTCGCGTCGCCTGCCCTCATCAGAGTGGCATGGAGGTTGCGGTATGCCCGTCCATACCCCACGTTGGAACGATGGCCACAATTCTCATCATTGACGACGAGAAACCGATCCGCGTGCTCCTTCGGAAGACTCTGGAGCAGGCGGGATATGATGTCATTGAGGCACGGGATGGGAAGGAAGGGATCCGGCTCTTCCGACAAACGCTCCCCGCGCTTGTGATCACGGACCTCCTCATGCCTGACCAAGATGGTATCGAGCTCATCATGGCCGTGCGTCGTGATGCGCCAACCGCACGGATTATTGCGTTCAGCGGCGGCGCAGGGGGACTCGACTGTCTTGAGTCAGCCAAGCTGCTTGGGGCGCATCGCACGATGCGGAAGCCCGTCGCGATGGCGGAGGTGCTCCAGGCCGTGCAGGAGGGGTTGCGCAGAGGATCGTCAGCCAATGGGAGCAGCCCATAGGAAGCGGGGTGACCAGCATAGGCACAACGCGCACTCGCTATGGAACTATTCTGCTCGGCCTCTGAGTGGGGCCGGAAGCCCGCAGGGTGCGATGCGGCAAGTTTCAAGAACAGGTTGACAACAATTGGCTAGGCTTTACAATTTTGCTTACGGGGACAGCGAGGAAGGCTTGCTCATGGAACATCAACTCGAGCACCGCAGACACCCGCGTTATCCTGTCCGATACAAAAGCATCTTTTCGAGTGACGGTACGCAGATAGAGGACGGTTTCGTGCTCGATCTTGCCCTTGGTGGGTGTCGCATTACAAGCGAACGGCTCCCTCCTCCGGGTACCCGTCTGGAACTTCATATTCGGCCCGATCATCACGCCCCTGTGTATGTTCCCTGGGCAGTGGTCAAGTGGACAGAGAACGTCACCTTCGGCGTCGACTTCGGCGAGTTACCTGAACTCGATGCGTCAACGCTGAAGCGGCTGCTGTGCTTGTTGCCCACGTGAAGGCAGGATGGTGCATGGAATCCTCGCAGCACGGCACTGTGCCGGAGGCCATGACGTGCGCAGCCAGTCCACGTGAGCTGCTCCCTCCACTCGGCTGATGCGCTGTGGCTTCGCACCTCATTTTGCCTGTCTTTATGGGGGAACTCTGGAGATGCACGAACGACGGCAGTTCCCACGGTTTGTGGTTCAGTTCCCAATTACCCTGTTCCAGGAAGGCATCATGCTGGGCGACGGCGTCAGCGATGACCTCTCAGCGGGCGGCTGTGCCGCGGAGAGCCAGGCGGTCGTGGGAAAAGGCGACTATGTCACGCTGCGCCTCTATCTGCCTGATCACCCGGACCCGACCACACCCGTGATGGTCGACCTCGCAGCAGTCCGCTGGACCAACCAACAGAAGGTTGGCCTGGAATTCATCACCATGCCGAGTGGGGATCAACAGCGCCTTCGCCGGTATGTCGAGACTCTTCACATACATTGCCCCTGAAGGTCGCCTAGACTGAGCCCGAGACCGGGCGCACCCTTGCTGATGTGCTGCTACCGGATGGCACCAACGTTAATCACGCGCTAGTCAAAGGCGGCTGGTGCTGGTGGTATCAGAAGTATGCCCCAGGAGATATGGTATTTGAAGGGTTGGAAAAGAAAGCACGAGAGACGCGAAAGGGGTTCTGGGCAGATTCGCAGCCGGTGCCGCTGTCGGAGTGGCGACGGAGATAAGTGTTAGACCGGCGGTCGCGATTGGCAAGCGATCAGGCCACCAACGCAACTGCGTGTAATTCAAAGCGCAGCGCGTCGTTAAACGACGGTAAGAACGCCCCCTCTCCGCCGTTCATGCCAGCTTGATATGAGAGCACGTACCCGATGCCATCGGCTTAATCGGTCGTCAACACCCCAGCCAACTGAACTACATCGCACCTCACTTGCAAATGGCCTTGAAAGCCCACACAGCATTTTCCACTGCAGAATATATAACCACGGCTGCGCAGGATCTCCGGTCTTCCTTCTGCCACAACTCAGTTACCGCCCCCAATCAGAATTCTGTTGTGGGATCTAAGACGGTATCGTATCTTACATCCAACACCTTCACGGTCTGGTTCACTTCATCATAAGAAAGGATCATCGATGCGCACGATCATGCTCTACCTCGGGATTTTGTTCCTCCTGACCGCAACTCCAGTTCTGTCGGCCTCCCAGGAGCCGGCGAATGACGATCAGAAGACTCTATATGCACTCGGATTGGCCATCAGTCAGTCGCTCGGACCCTTTACCCTGAGCGAAGCGGAGCTCGACATGGTCAAAAACGGCATGACCGACGGAGTCCTGAAACGTCCACAAAAAGTCGACCTTCAAACGTTTGGGCCAAGAATTCAACAACTCCAACAAGCCCGATCCGCAGTCGTCGCCGAGAGCGAGAAAAAAGCCGGAGCAGCGTTCCTTACAAAGGCCGCTTCCGAGAAGGGGGCAACAAAGACCGAATCAGGCATCGTCATCACAACCTTAAAGCCTGGATCGGGGGCTGCACCCAAAACTACCGATACTGTAAAGGTCCATTATCATGGCACCTTGATCGATGGGACCGTATTTGACAGTTCCGTGAAACGTGGAGAGCCCGCCACATTTCCGCTCGGACAGGTCATCAAGTGTTGGACCGAAGGGGTCCAACAAATCAAGGTCGGCGGCAAGAGCCGGCTGGTGTGCCCATCAAATTTGGCCTACGGCGAGCGTGGATCACCACCGGTAATTAAGCCGGGGGCCACTTTGGTTTTTGAAGTGGAACTATTGGAAATCGTCACAAAGTAGATTTCTCCCTTGCCGCCTCTTCCCTGAGGAGGTGGCAATTCTACTCTTTCGTCAGTCCTTGTTTCGCTCCATGAGCTCCATCAACTATTTCTGCCTGGGTGGACGCGAACGCGAGGGGAACAATTTCAACCGCATCGCTCAGCTCACTGATGCGATCAATGGCATTCAATCACCTTCCTCGCCAAAGCCCGCAGAAAAACCGACTATGATGCACCTTCAGTCGGAGCAACCTTGAGCGAGATGAATTCCCCAGCTCGCCAACCCGCGTCGGCTGTCACTCGCGTGCGCTGGCTGATCCTCGGGCTCCTCTTTGCGATCAGCGTCGTCACCTATATTGACCGTGTGAACATCTCGGTGACGGCGCGCCAGATGATGCCAGCACTCGGCCTCACTGATCAACAAATGGGACTTGTCTTTTCCGCGTTCATCATCGGCTATGCGCTGTTTCAAATTCCTGGTGGATGGCTCGGCGACCGGTGGGGCACGCGTATCGTTCTCACAATCGCTCTACTCTGGTGGTCCTGCTTTACAGCGCTGACGGCCATGGCAGCCACTTCTTCTCTGGCAGGCCCGTTGGGGATCGTCGGAGTGCTCGCCCTTGTCAGATTTCTCCTTGGCATCGGCGAAGCGGTGGCGCTACCGAACTTTAATCGCGCCGTCACCGACTGGCTCCCAGCCCACGAGCGAGGGCTTGGCATCGGCGTCGCCATCGGCGGGATCGGATTGGGCTCAGCAGTGACTCCACCCATGACGGCCTGGATTATGGTGAACTATGGGTGGCAGACAGCATTCTATCTTTCGGCCGCACTTGGGATCGGGTTAGCGGCAGTCTGGTGGCTCTTGGCGCGCGATCGCCCTGCCGACCATCCCTGGGTCCATCAGCAGAGCACTGCCGCCTCGATAGGAGACACCTCTACCGGATCGCCTTCAATCCCTTGGACAGCCTTGAGAAGAACACCGACTGTCTGGTGGCTTGTGTTCAGTTACGGGTGCCTAGGCTACGTCGCCTATGTGTATATGTCATGGTTCTATTTGTACCTTGTGAATGTCAGGGGATTTGGAATCCTGCGTGGCGGATTCTTCGCCGCCGCCCCATTCCTCGCCATTCTTGTGTCGTGCCCTCTCGGTGGCTGGGCCACCGATCGGCTGGCATTGCACCGCGGAATCACCCAAGGACGAAAGCTTGTCGGCATGACAGGCATGGCACTGGCGGCCGGCTCGATCGCTCTCGGCGCATTGGTAGAGTCGCCCTATCTCGCCATTGCCAGCTTGTCGTTGGGAGCCGGCTGGCTCTATGTCACGGTCGGTGCCTACTGGTCCTCGACGAGCGATCTGTCCAAGCCACATGCCGGCAGCCTCTCAGGCCTCATAAACATGGGTGCGAATATCGGCGGTGCAATCTCTCCGACTCTCACGCCATGGATCGCGCAGCAGTGGGGCTGGCCCGCCTCGCTCGGTACCGCAGCCTCGATTGCACTGATCGGGGGAATCATGTGGATCTGGATTGACCCTGGCAAGGGACTCGCCGAGCCCGTGACGCGTGACGCGTGACGCAACCAATCCAGCAACCTACGCTCACAATCCTTCTTCCCTGGTCACAAGTCACCCGTCACTGCCTCCACCACTTGCCGCCTGAAGCGTACCCTTGATACATTCATCCGCATGACCATGCAGTTCCAAAAAAAAGACCCCCGCGCGACGATTGTGACCAAGTTCGGAGAGATTAAGATCCGCTTCTACCCGGACGAAGCACCGCGGCATGTGGATAATTTCGTGAGGCTCGCCAAGATGGGGTTCTTCGACGGCACCACCTTCCATCGTGTCGTACCGGGTTTCCTCATCCAAGGCGGCGACCCCCTGAGCAAGGACGCAGATCGTACGCTCCATGGTACCGGAGGACCGGGCTATTTCCTCCCACCTGAACCAAACGACCGCCCGCACAAGCGCGGCGCTGTGTCCATGGCCAAGATGCCGCGCGAGAGCAACAGCACCCGCGACTTCAACGACAACGGCTCACAATTTTTCATCTGTGTGGGAGAGAACAGCGGTCTTGACCGGCGCTATACCGTCTTCGGCGAGGTCTTTCGAGGTATGGACGTCATCGACAAGATCGTCGCTGCCGCCCGCGACGACCGTGACAATCCGCTGGAACCGATTACGATGACGGTGACGGTCAAAGAGTAGTCATCCCTCTCTCCTCTTTAAGCCCATACACCACTCAAGCAATTCGTCACTGAGATGCACCAAAGGGCGGGGGAGGTTGTTCACAGGACGCTCGGATCGGAAATGTAAACGGAATTACTCAAGGGGTCGCGTCTCTCCATCGGAGGGAGGCGAGGCTGTCTTCTGTAAGAGCGCAGCCACATCCTTATGCTGAAGCATTTCTGCAATCTTCAAAGGACTTTGAAGAAACCATCCTTCTTGCCCCGAGACAGCTCGATACTTCAATAAGAGGGAGACAGTTTCGACATCTCCCTTGAAAGCCGCGGCATGCAATGCAGTCCATCCGGTGAAGTCCACCGCATTGACCTCCGCTCCGGCTTCAAGGAGCGCTCGGACCGTGTCAGCATTCCCATGCGCCGCGGCAAGTGTCAGCGGCCTCGTCCCTACAATGGGAAACTCTTCATTCGCATGGTGTCCCCGCTCTAGAAGTTGCAACACCTTTTTGGTATCTCCTGAGGCTGCCGCATTCAAAAGGGGTACGGCACAACCTCCCAGCACCGCTAGCAACAACAGGCCGCTGATAATATTCCAAACCGCTTCTTTCATCGGGTTCAGCCTCCGACTCACACGAGAGGACCTTGCACAAGGTCTTGTGGCCATCAGAAGGGGTAATCCAGTCCTACAAACACATTGGCACCATCTTTTCCGTAAGCCACATCGAGCCGACCGACGATGTTCGGCTTGGCCAGCAATCGAATCCCAGCACCCGGATTGAATTGGATATTCCGATAGAGCAAACGCTCGGCTTCGACTCCGGTTCGCCCAACGCGCCCCATATCGAGAAACGGGGCGATTTCCAGTCGGATTTCATGGTCGAACATCTTTCTATTCAGCAGATTCACTCGTTCTTCAAGATTGGCCAGGACGGCCCAGCTGCCAATATAACGGCCGCGTCCGAAGGCCCGAAGCGTATCTTCCCCGCCTAGGGTTGGTTGCTCGTAAAACGGCACGCCGAGTGTCGTGCCCCGCCGCTCTATTTGCCCAAACACGCCATTGAAAAACACGCGGGAGACAAAGACCATCCGGTCCGAGGCATGGGGGATTAAGTGGCGCGCATCGAATGTCGCATGCCCCCACTGGTTTTCTTCATTCGGCTGCAAGTTCTGATTAAACTCGGCCAATAGGTTCACGTAGGTCCCTTTTGTCGGAATAAGCTGGTTATCTCTTGTGTCATAACGGAGCACAAGGCCGTGTCCCAGCACCTGAGCACCTGCGATTCCTGGAATGGCAGGGAACAGTTGCTTTGTGCGTGGCAGCGAGCCGACGACTCCGTCATCGACTCTCACAATACGAAGCCGCTCCGTCAGCATGAGCGAGAGATCGGGGGTGAGATTGATGCCGGCGGTCAGTTTGAGGAGCAGCTCTCGCGATGTATAGTTTGTTTCTTGTGCTTCGGTCGTTCTACTTCCGAAGCCAAAGAATCTAGCAAACGGGTTCTTAAATGCGGCGAAATCGGCAGCGAGAATGTATCGGCCCCCCCCTGCGCTCAGGTTCTTGTACCCCAAATCCACACCGCGATCGATCTTTTGAGAGTACCAAGCTAACGCGTGGTACTGCTCGGTATCGGAGGGGTATCCATAGTAGCTCACACTCCCGCCGTGGCCGACTAGCGGGTTATACAAGTATTGCGGAGCCAAAATGTCTTCGATTTCTCCCTTTGAATTGGCCTTCAGAATGGGCGCGAGCGCGCCAGCCCAGTACCGTTCATTACGATTGTAGGAAAATGATGGGAGCGGGATAACCGTATAATCCGATGTAGTGGGCAGCGACTTGAACGCATGTTCCGCCGGATGGCCATCGTCATCTACAAATTCTTTCGGCGAAACTTTCTCCTTCTCTTCCTTCTCCTGGACAGGTGGGACGCCCTGCTGTGGTTTCGACGGACCATAGACCTCCGATCCTACTGCTGGGCTGGCTGCACATAAAATGGCCTGTACAGCAAATATTGCGACCCAATAGATCAGCACGACACCATCCGGTACCGTCTCGTCAATAGGGCTCGATGGCCAGTCCGGACGGCAAGCCCCTCAAAAGCAAAACGCTAAGATGAAGGAAAGCATATCGGCAATCGGCAGGTCAATATGGAATTCAGATCACTGAGAGCTACTCTTTGGACCTTGAGAAGGCTGGAAGGAAGGGACGGGAGAATTCGAGGGGATCTCTCGGCCATAGTAAAGGGCCTCCTTGAGGTCGCTCCAAGACCAGATGCGATTTTGTTCAAGAAGAACATTCGAGGCTATATACAGCGAAAGCAATTGTCGGTACTCCGATGAGGTATCAACGGCTACCCGTGAACTGCGACCTGTGGATTGTACGGCTAGATCAGTCCCAAAAAGCGTTTCTTTTCGAAACGAATACAACCAGATTCCATTCTTCCCCGCCAACCCAATAAGATCATCATAGACGCTGGATAAATAGGCGGTATTATTCTGAAGACATTCCCCTCCAAATAAACAGCTCAGGTCGTGACCAACGAAAGGAGAAATGTTCGGCGCCATGCCAGTTAGGCCTAGAATCGTAGGAGCCACGTCGACTTGGCTGGCAATCGTGTCCACTGCGCGAGGGCGAAACGTGTCGTGAGTTCGCAATGACTCGTCCAGCCATACGAATAGCGGAGCCATGAAATGTCCAACTTGCTTCTCGACATCTGTGTGCCCCTGAGGCTCATGTCGGCCATGATCCCCCAGCACAAACACGATGGTATTCTTCAGCAAACCCTCACGCTTCAATCCGGTGAAAAATCGATCAAATTCTGAATCAAAATAGCGAAGGGCCGGCAAGTATCGATCCCCTTCTCGCTGGAGCGTCCTGACCTCTTCAAGGACTTCTGGAAATATGAACGGATGGTGAGTGCTGAGCGTGAGCGTCGCCAGGAATAACGGCCGGCCCGCACTCTGCGATGCCCTCACGCGTTCCGCTATGAAATCGAAAATCGCGGCATCGGTCATGCCAAGACCCATCCGCTCTGCATGTGGGGGGAAATCCTCGATATCATATACCTGTTCAATACCGTTCCTCGTAAAAAAGTTCCGCAGATTATTGATGGCCCCCTCTTGTCCAACCACCATCTCGGTCCGGTAGCCCTTCTCACGGAGCAACGATGGGAGACACAGGTAATCACGTGCCGAGCGGGCTTTAATTGCGGCAGCCCCCTGTCTCGGATAATAGGAACAGAGCGTCGCAAAAAGACCGCGCGACGTCTGTACACCGTTGGCGAAGAAATTCTCGAAATACAAACTGTTTTGTTTCAGCTCATCAAGAAACGGTGTCACGCGAATAGGACGATCAGCCTGGACTGTCCGATTCAAATACCGCCTGTCCAGACCCTCCACAAAGATGACCAGCACGTTGAGAGGTTCTTGAAAACGTGACGCCGCATGGCCGGAAACCGACCTCACGAGTGGATAACGTTGATATAGAAATGTCTCGTTCTGCCCAAGGGAACGCTGATAGAGACTGACGGCCTCTTCGACTGAGAGCGCATCATGAGAGGCCAGGGGAACCCACTCC
>JACPZN010000215.1 GCA_016195505.1 Nitrospirota bacterium
CGGCCGCCGCGCCATCGGGAAATCCATCCACGTGGCAATGGGTTCCAACCCAAGAAGAAATCCGCAATTACCGGAACAGTTGGAATCCCCTGTCGAACGGACCGATTTTACTCTCCGCGGTCGATGTTAATCCAAAAGGACAGTTCCACAGCCAGTACTTCGTCTTTGGAGAAACGGGCCATCAAATGTTCGGCAACAAATTGACAACCCGCCTGAACGATGCATCGTCCCATCTCACCGCGGTGGAACCTCTCCTCACGTTGGGCTACGGGCTCACGGACCATTTGGAGTTAGATGCCGCGTTTACGGGGCTGTATTGGAACTCTTCTCAGGCGGCCGAGACGGGAAATCGGCCATTGACGTCCGCTGTTGGCCTCGGCGATACCGCCTTGTATCTGAAATATCGCCCGATTATCCAAGATCCCGACTCTTGGCGTCCCTCGATGACGATCTACAACCAGGTCAGTCTCCCCACGAGCGATTGGGCCGGCACCCGCCCAATCCCTGGCAACTTCTCACCGTTGGGAAAGTTGCCTGCGACCAGTTTCGGCTCGCTGTCGTTGACCGAAGGCGTGTTGTTCCGGAAAAATCTCATACCGTTTCGGTTCAGTGGCGGGGTGTTCTACACCTATGCCCTGCCCGGTCATGCGGATAGCATCACCACATATACGGGCGATCTCATCAATACTCGGTTCATTGCGGAATACATTGTGAATGAAGAACGAGGTTTTGGATTCAATCTTGAATTTGCAACCGTGCAGGGAATCTCAGGGAGACTGGACGGACATCCCGTTACGGTCAATCCGGCCAACTTGAGTCTCTTTGGCATCGAGCCGGCTGTTCAGTATAAGTTCGGCCCGGTCGTGGGAGCAGCCGGCGTGCTGTTTTCAGTGGCTGGCCAGAATGACATTGCGGCCATCTACCCCAACATATCCCTGTACTATTATTGGGGGAAAGATGGGGAAGGTGTGATGAGGTGATAGAGGCCGCTCGTTGCGCGAGCAAGGAAGATCATCACTTCCATCCCCCTCCCTACATCCCCTCGGGGAGGGTATAATGGTGCACCATGGCTTCCGCAACCTATGCGCGAACGAACAGAACTGCTCCCCGAAGGAGGCGCAGTCGTCGGTTCGGGTTTGCCGCAATCCGACGTCTCGCACGGTCGAGGTGGCGTGAGTTCCGGATGATGAGGAAGGCATTGGCGGCTTCCCCGCCGATGGTCCGGCTTGTCGTCGGCTCAGTTCTCGTCCTGTTGACGTGGGCGAGCGTGAACTGGGCCTATCACGCAATCCACAAGCCGTCCGAAGTGCTATTCCCACTGGACACATCGCTCACCAAGAGCCCGCCTGAGACGTGGCAGCAGTACGGCTCGCTCTTCCACAAACATTCGACCTCTGTCATCACGCCCGATCTCCTCGCCGCGCTCGCCCAGGTCGAAGGCGGAGGCAACCCGGTGGCGCGGACGTACTGGCGCTGGAGTCGGACGTGGAATCCTCTTGAGCTGTACAGGCCTGCATCGAGCGCGGCCGGTATGTATCAGATCACGGACTCCACGTTCCGCGAAGCCAGACGCTACTGCATCCACGATCACAGGGTGGTCGAAGACGGCCCTTGGAATGATGTGAATTCGTGCTGGTTCAACAGCCTCTACACACGCGTCGCGCCAAGCCATGCTATCGAATTGACGGCAGCACAGCTGGATCGCGCCGTCGCCAGCGCCATCGGGCAACGGAGAATGGCTTCTGTCACGCTTCAACGGAAACAGGACCTGGCCGCAGTGATTCACTTGTGTGGAACCGGGGCGGGCCAGGCCTATGCTCGAAACGGCTTCCGGATGATTCCCCGTCAGCGGTGCGGCGACCACGATGTGAGCCGTTACCTTGCACGGATCAACGGGATGAAGCGACAGTTCGCCCGGATGACCTCTGCCGGCTAACAGTCTGCTATTCCGACAGGCTTTGATATTATGGGCGTCACAAGGTAAAGATAGCCGCTTAGCAGGATGCTCAAAAATTCCGTCC
>JACPZN010000218.1 GCA_016195505.1 Nitrospirota bacterium
GGTGGATGCTGACGACGCCAAACCCGCAAACGGTGACTGTCTTACCGGGCCAGACGGTGAACCTCAGCTTCGGGAATCGGCAAATCGGAAAGTGAGACCTGGCGATCATTAAGGAAGTCAAGCTGATGATCAGCGGACAGCCAGCAACGTACGTCATTACCATCAGCAATAAAGGAGACGGAACCTGTAACCCCACAATCACGGTGACGGACATGTTGGGGTCGGGCCTAAGCTTCAGCTCGGCAGGCGGGCCCGGGGTAGTGTGTGGAGCCGTTGCACAGACGGTCACCTGTACGAGCAATAACCCGCTCGGCCCCGGCCAGAGCCTCCAGATCCAGATCAACGTCACTGTCAAGATTGATCCGGGGAAAGAAGCCAGGAACTGTGCCACTGTGAAGAATCCGAATGACGTCAACTTGACCAATAACGAAGCCTGTATCACGACCGTCGTAGGGAAAAAGTAAAGGAGCAACGCAAGGCGTCCGGGCCACGCGCCCGGACGCTCGCCTTCGCAAACTATAGCCGTAAATGCCCAACAGGAATTAGGAATATAGATGTCCAATAGGAATATAATGTTAAACAAGACAGGTGATCTACGATGAAGTTCATCAAGCAGAACCCAGGCCTGCTGAGGTCGGCGCGCAGCTGGGGAGCGCTGGGGTTGCTCCTGGCGCTCGTGGTGACGTTTGGGTCGTGGCAAGCTACTTCAATACCATCAACCTTCATTGTGGAAGGCACTGTGACTTACTCAGCGCAACCGCAACCTCCGACTCCTTGCGCTACACCCCCCTCTGGCATGGTCGCCTGGTATACGTTGGATGAGCAAAGTGGGGCTGGTGTTGTCTACGATGTAGCCGACTGGGACGATAACGGCAATACTTTGGATGCTAACGGCAGCACTACGACTATCAGCGCGACAGCGGGTCCTCCACCCGCAGGTCCTGTGCCCGTGACCTCACTTCCCTTAAGCTTACCGTCTGGCAAGGTCGGCAGTGCGCTCTATTTCTATGGGCCGTATGTGCAAGTGCCTCTGCCAGCAGCGGACTTGAACTTTGCGAAGGGCGATCTCAGCATAGACGCCTGGGTCTGGCCGGTCCAAGTCGGTCCAGGGCGCATTCAGCCTATCGTGGATAGGCTCGACCTAAGCCAAAACAAGGGCTACGCCTTCTATGTGGAAGACGGCCTTCTGCGCTTCAGGATGGGGGACGGTACGTTTGCTGGGTCTGCGAGCACGGGAAGTGTCACCTATGGGACATGGAACCATGTAGCGGTCACAGTGAACAGAAGCGACCCCTTGAGCGGGGTTAAATTCTACATCAACGGGGCACTTGTCGGGTTCGGTCCGACAGTAACCGGGATCATTGACAATGCACAGGCTGTGTGGATCGGCAAGAGTAGGCTCAGCCCTCCAGCAGGCTTTGGTGAGATCGCCATTGACGAGCTGGAGGTCTTCAACCGTGTGCTCACACCAACGGAGATCAATGACATCTTCCAGGCCGACAAAGCGGGTAAGTGCAAATCCGATCTGGGTGATGCACCGGATAGCACGAATCACGCCGCAGCGCAGATGGCTACTGGTTATGGGCCAACGGCCAACTTCCCCACGGTCTATGATCCGGGCGCGCCTCATGGTCCGATCCATCTGAATGCGACCGGCGATGCTTGGCTAGGGAAGGCTGTCACCTTAGAGGGAGAGGCCGATCAAGGATGGGACCAAGACCCGACGAACAACATCCTACCTGGCCCCAACATCGCTAACAAGGATGGCGCAGACGACGGCGTGAGCCCGCTGCCCATTCTCCCTTTTTACTGCAGCACTCAGCCACTCACCTATTCGGTAACCGTCATCGGCCCAACGAAGCCCCGCTATGTGAGCGTCTGGTTCGACTTCAAGCAGGATGGGGACTGGGATGATGTCATCCAATGTCCAGGGACGCCACTATCTGCAAGAGAATGGGCTGTCCAGAACCACCTCATCAACTTAGGTCCCGGTTTTCACCCGGGTTTGGTGACGCCATCCTTTGTGGCCTTCCTAGACCCTAATAAGTCCATTTCGACGTGGATGCGGGTGACACTGACGGATGTGCCGGTCGCACCCGCACAGGCCGACGGCAGTGGCCCTCCTGGTGGATACCCGTTCGGTGAGACCGAGGACTACTTCTTGGGAAAGGACCCATCCGGTAGCGCCGAAATCTGCGTCTTCAAATTTGAAGACAAGAACGGGAATGGTATGTGGGACATTAACTTCAGCAACCCCAACGACCCCAACAACGAGCCTCTGCTATCTGGATGGACGTTTAACGTTAATCCAGGGCCCCCGAATCAGGTGACCACTGACCCTACAGGCAACATCTGTTTCAGTGTGCCCGCTCCGGGGACATACACGATCACGGAAGTGCCATTGCCCGGCTGGGTACCCACGTCGCTGAATCCGCAAACCCAGACGGTTTTCTCAACCACC
>JACPZN010000219.1 GCA_016195505.1 Nitrospirota bacterium
AGAATCGATTCAGCAATACTCGCGTCGGATCGGCTCCCTGCAACGAGCACGAGATATAGATATATCGGATCGGAAAACCACTCCGCCTCGCGGCGCGCCATGCGTTCCCCAACAGTAACTTAGCCAAGATGCTGTTTGAAGAATTTCATCGCCCTCGCCCAAGCATCTTTGGCCGCTTCCGGCCGGTAGACTGATTTATCCGTATCACGGAAGAACGCATGCGGGGCGCCGGGGTATGTCTTGATCTCGCCAGTCTTCTGATATTTCTTCAGCGCCGCCGCAAGTCGTTGGATGTCCGCCTTCGTAATCCAGCCGTCGTCTTCACCGTAGAGATACAAGACCGGTGCCGACAGTTTCTGGAGGGGCGCATCGGGGTTGGGCACCTGGCCATAGAACGGCACCGCCGCCTTGATCTCAGCATTCACACAGGGCAGCATGAGCGCGTAGGACCCGCCCATACAGAAGCCGGTCACGCCGATTCGCTTCGCATCCACTTCCGGCACCGACTTCAGATAGTTCACCGTGGCGTTCAGATCCGCGAGCCCTTCTTCCTGTTTAAGTGTATTCATGAGCTTTCCGGCCTCTCCGGCGTCTGTGGTGAGCGCATACCCGAGCCGCGAATACAGGTCTGGGGCGATAGCCACATAGCCTTCCTCCGCATACCGCTTGGCGATACCCTTGATATGGTCAGTGAGACCCCACCACTCCTGGATCACGATAATGGCGGGCCGCTTCTCCTTTGTCTGCGGAGCAGCGACAAACGCTCGCACCGTGACATTACCGCTAGCATACTGAACGGTTGTTTCTCTGATTGATTCAGCCATGATCCACCTTTTGCACGTCAGGCTAGAAGACTTATGGCAAAAGGCTTGAGAAAATCGTCGCCGCCAATCGCCCCTCGCCTCGTGCCTCTGGCCTAGCTCCCCGCCACCATCATCTCAGCAATCTTCAGCGTGGGACTTGCGATCCGGCCTCGAAAGACGAGATCGCTTCCGACCAGTTCAATGTCCTTGAGCATCTGTTTCAGATTCCCGGCGATGGCGATTTCCTCCACGGGATGGGTGAGTTCTCCGTTCTCAATCCAGAACCCGCAAGCCCCGCGTGAGTAATCGCCCGTCACCATGTTGATGCCGAACCCGATCAGTTCGGTCACGTAGAGCCCCTCTTTGACCGACCCAATGATCTGCTCGGCTGTCTTCTCCCCAGGCACCAGATAGAAATTGGTCGGTCCGACAGACGGGCTTTCACCGACGCTCCGCGAGGCATTTCCCGTTGAAGGAAGCCCCAGTTTTTTCCCTGAATAGGTGTCGAGGAGATAGCTCTTCAAGATTCCTCGTTCGACAATGGTGTTTTTGCGCGTGGCAAGCCCTTCACCGTCGAAGGGGCGCGAGCCTAGGCCGCCTTCCATACGACCATCGTCATAGACCGTGATCAGATCGGAGGCAATGACCTGACCGAGTTGATCGAGGAGGAACGAAGCCCGTTTGTACAGGCCGTAGCCGGATACGGCGCTGCAGAGATTTGCGAGAAGGCTGCTGGCGGTCTCTTGATCGAACACAACCGGCACACGCCTCGTCGCTACCTTACTTGCGCCCAATCGGCGAACCGTTCGTCTGGTCGCCTCCCGCCCAATCGACTCCGCGGACGCTAATCGCGCAAACTTGCGCTGTACTTCGTACCAGACATCCCGCTGCATTGCCCCAGTCCCCGGTTCGGTCGCGATCGGCGACACGGAAAGTGAAAAACTCGAGCTTTTATACGACCCGACGAAGCCATGGCTATTCGCGAGCACCACCCGACCGGACGACGAATCGAACTCTGCGCCTTCGGAGTTCGTCACGCGTGGATCGGCGGCGAACGCCGCCGCTTCTGCGCGCTTCGCCCAATCGATCTGCACTTCCGTGTCGAGGATCGTCTCATCAAAGAGATCAAGATCCGGCCGATCCTTCGCCATCTGAGAAGCGTCCGGCAAACCAGACGCCTGATCCTCAACGACCGCGTTGGCCAAGGTGCAAGTGTCTGAGACAAGCCGATCGAGGGACCCTATTGAGAAATCGGACGTGGATGTCGTGGCCGATCGCTTTCCGACGAACACGCGCAACCCCAACCGTTTTTCTCTCGCCTTGGTCAATCGATCGACAGCGCCCACACGCACTTGCACCGAAAAGGTCTCGCCATCGGCCACGACGATATCGGCTTCGGTCGCCCCGCAGGCCTTTGCGCAGTTGAGCACATCCGCCGCCAATTGTGCATAGCTGCCGTTGGCCACTGCGACTGCGTTACCTGGTTGCTCCTTCTGAATCATTCACACTCCCGTTACTCGTCACCCGTCATTCGTCAAACGTGGCAACAAACTCCTACTCGATTGACGGTTGACCTTTGATGAATGACGCCTCTGCTAGCTCTCCGTGCCACCGACAGTGATTTCATCAATCTTGAGTGTCGGCAACCCGACCCCAACCGGTACCGATTGCCCATCTTTGCCGCAGGTCCCGATACCATTGTCGAGCTTCAGGTCGTGACCAACCATCGAAACCTTCGTGAGAATCTCCGGCCCGTTCCCGATCAGCGTCGCCCCCTTCACCGACTTTGTGACCTGCCCATCCTCAATGAGGTAGGCTTCACTGGC
>JACPZN010000220.1 GCA_016195505.1 Nitrospirota bacterium
ACTAGCGAACGTTTGCCGAGAGGATGATCGCTATCTCGACGAGCAAGTTGCGACGTTATGTGACGCACAGATCGAGTACGAGCGTGATGGCGCATGGGTCATGGACCGATCGTTCCTGGAGCGTCTCCCGCTTGCTATTCGACGACGTGTTGTCCGTGGCCTGCTGCGTCGATGCAGTTCTTTGCTGCAGCCTCCCAGTATTCGCACCGTTGAACGTTGTCTCCAGGCGGTGACGAAGAGGGGAAGCGAGAAGAGGCTTGTTATGAAGTCGTCTCTACTAGTGGTCGAAGAAGATTTCGTACGGTTCCTTCCCCGAGAGTCTCGCGAACTGTCTCATAAGACATGTGATCAAGTGACCGAGACAAGTTTAGCCGTCCCTGGTCATGTTGTATGGGCAAGAACAGGTCAGACAATCCGGGCTCAAGAGGTGTCGTGGACCCTTCTTGCTGATACCTCTTATGGAAGCAGCGTCGTGGTGGATGCCGATCGCTTATCTGGGTCGCTGGTAGTCCGAGGCTGGCAGCCGGGAGATCGTTTTCATCCGCTGGGCATGAAGGGGCAATCGAAGAAACTGCAAGACTTCTTCACGGATCTCAAGGTGCCTATCGCCGCTCGAAAACGTATTCCCGTGGTGGCCGCTCCCGAAGGAATTGTGTGGATCGTGGGGTATCGACAGGATGAACGATGGGCTTGCACGGCTGCAACCAAGCGCTGTCTTGTGATCACGGCAAGTAAGGAGTCGAGAAGCGAGTCGGCAAGAAAAGGAAGCTAGCGCGATGGAACGTATGTTTGGGCGTCCGATTGTTACGCAGGAGCAGATGCGGGCCCGCATTCGTGAGCTGGGGCGGCAGATCAGCGCTGATTATACGGGCAAGGACGTGGTGCTCATCGGCGTGTTGAAGGGGGCCTATGCTTTTTACGCCGATTTGGCGCGAGCGATCCGAATCCCCGTACGCGTCGATTTCATTGTCGTGACGAGCTATGGATCACGTGCCAAGACATCCGGAAAAGTCAAACTGGTCACTGAGCTGACCGAAGAGATCAAAGGTAAGGATGTCTTACTGGTTGAGGACATCGTTGATTCAGGATTGACGGTCCAGCATTTGATAAAGTCGCTTGCCAAGAAGAAACCTCGGAGCATCAAGGTCTGTACTCTTTTAAGTAAGCCGGATCGTCGCGTTGTCGATGTGCAGGTCGAGTATGTGGGGTTCAAAGTTCCCGATCAGTACGTTGTAGGCTACGGGCTGGATTATCAGCAGAAGTATCGTAATCTCCCATACCTTGCGGTTCTTGATCAGATGGATCGTCAGGAGGAATAGGACTTTGGAGTGGCTGTTGTCAACTTGAACGCGGCTATGTTAACATCACAAAGCTTTATGAAGCGGTTGGGCGTCACGCCATATATACAGATATAAAGGAGATTGGATGAATTCCAGGGTCAAGAACTTGCTTTTTTGGGTCGTGGTCGGCTTGTTCATGATTCTGCTCTTTAATTTGTTCAGTGTGCCGACTCACGCGCCGGAAGAGGAAGTCATCTTCAGCGATTTCATGGCAAAACTCGATAAGGGCGATTTCGAGAAAGTCATCATTAAAGGCAACCATATTAGTGGAGTTCTGAAAGATAAGACTCGCATTCGCACCTACTCGGCGGACTATCCTGATCTCGTGAAGGTTCTTCGTGAGAAGGACGTCCAAATCGAAGTCAAGCCGCCCGATGAAAGTCCCTGGTATATTACCTTTCTCGTCACATGGGGACCGTTCATTCTCTTCCTCGGTCTGTGGTTTTTCCTCATGCGTCAAATGCAGATCGGCGGGAACAAGGCATTGTCCTTCGGAAAGAGCCGTGCCCGCATGCTGACCGAGGAGCGAAAGAAAGTCACGTTTTCAGACGTGGCCGGCATCGATGAGGCGAAAGAAGAAGTACTCGAGATTATTGAGTTCTTGAAAGACCCTCGTAAGTTCCAGAAACTTGGCGGACGCATTCCTAAGGGTGTGCTGGTTGTCGGTCCCCCAGGAACAGGAAAAACGCTGCTGGCGAAAGCGATCGCCGGAGAAGCCGGTGTTCCATTTTTCAGCATCAGCGGTTCGGACTTTGTGGAAATGTTTGTCGGTGTCGGGGCATCGCGGGTGCGTGATTTGTTCGAACAAGGCAAGAAGCACGCCCCCTGCATCATCTTCATAGACGAAATTGATGCGGTCGGTCGGCTGCGAGGTGCGGGACTTGGCGGTGGGCATGATGAACGTGAGCAAACGCTCAATCAGCTGCTGGTTGAAATGGACGGGTTTGATACGACTGAGGGCGTTATCTTGGTGGCGGCGACGAATCGACCGGATGTCCTCGATCCGGCCTTGCTTCGGCCGGGACGCTTTGACCGCCAGGTGGTCGTCAATCGCCCCGATCTCCGCGGCCGTTCGGAAATTCTGAAGGTCCATACCAAGAAGGTCCCGGTCGCGGCCAATGTCGAATTGGAAAAGATTGCACGCGGAACGCCCGGTTTTTCAGGCGCCGACCTGGAAAATCTTGTGAACGAGGCGGCGCTGTGGGCGGCTCGACAGAACAAGAAGGAAGTTGAGACGGTGGACTTCGAGATGGCGAAGGACAAAGTCTTGATGGGTGCCGAGCGCAAGAGCATGATTCTCACCGATGAGGAGAAGCGGGTCACGGCGTATCACGAAGCGGGCCACGCCCTGATGGCCAAATTATTGCCTGGGACCGATCCGGTCCATAAAGTTACGATCATTCCCAGAGGTCGAGCGCTGGGCGTCACGATGCAGTTGCCCACTGACGACCGACACAACTACTCGAAAGAGTTCTTGTACAACACGCTGGCGATTCTCATGGGCGGCCGGGTTGCGGAAGAACTTGTGTTCAAGCACGTCACGACCGGTGCGGGAAACGATTTGGAACGCGCGACAGATCTTGCACGAAAGATGGTCTGTGAATGGGGCATGAGTGAAAAGCTGGGCCCCCTGACGTTTGGACAGAAAGAGGATGCGGTATTTCTGGGCCGGGACATTGCGGCTAAGCGCGATTTTAGCGATCAAGTGGCATTGGAGATTGATCTCGAGATCAAGCGCTTTGTCACAGAGAACTACGAACGTGCCAAGCGTGTACTGACCGAGCAGATGACTAGTCTGAAGGCATTAGCTGAGGCGCTATTGGAAAAAGAAGTGCTGGATGCGCCGGAGATTGATCAAATTCTTTTGCAGTCCTCCTCGCAAACGGTCCCTGCCTAGAGAGATCTCAATACACAACGGCTCCCATTCCGGGCACGGGAGCCATTGTGACGGAGTTACGCGTAACAAGGGTGTAGCAAGCGGAGGGGCGTTGCCTTGCGCCGGATCTGTCGAAGCTCTAATTCAACAACCTTCGTATGATCGGTAGGATGTGATCGGCGTGGATTGGTCTTTATTGCAGGAATTGCCCTCACGGGAATGGTTTCTGGCTAGAGGGCTCGAGATCCGGTGCGATGAGCGTCCGCTCATCATGGGCATTGTGAACGTCACGCCTGATTCATTCTACGATGGGGGGCGGTACGCCAAGCCTGAGCAGGCCGTCGCTTACGCGCTCGAATTGGTCGAACAAGGGGCGGACATCCTTGATCTCGGGGCCGAATCGACCAGGCCGGGAGCCTATCCTGTATGTGAACAAGACGAACTTGACCGGGTGATTCCAGTCATCGCTGAGCTGGCTCGTCGCGTCACGGTTCCAATTTCGGTTGATACCACCAAATCGAGAGTGGCTCAGTCAGCTCTGGATGCTGGCGCATCCATCATCAATGATGTGAGCGCACTGCTGAGTGATGCGAAGATGGCGTCGGTGATCGC
>JACPZN010000221.1 GCA_016195505.1 Nitrospirota bacterium
ATCCCGTCTCTGCTCCTGGACCCACTCCGCCTTTTCCCCTCCCTCCACGTACTCCTTAAAAAGGGTGGCCTGGATTGGTCCCTCACCGCGCCCATCGAGGGAGCGCATTCTGATCGTGCGCACTCTGTGAGCATATGGGGGTTCACGAGGCTCTCCCCCTCTCTATTGACTGCCCTTTACACCGGCTTCTATAATCACCTCACTTTTCTTCTGCAACCGGCTGATTCAGCTCACAAAATGGCAGAATTTACGCACTTCAATGAGTCGGGGCGGGCACGTATGGTCGACGTCAGCACGAAAAGCTCGACCGAACGGGCCGCGACAGCTCAGGCCACGGTTTTCCTCCAGCCTGATACCCTTGAAAAAATTCAACGGGGCAAGATTGCCAAGGGCGATGTCTTGTCTGTTGCGCAGATCGCCGGCGTGATGGGAGCGAAGAAGACTCCGGATCTGATTCCCATGTGCCATCCGATTCTCCTCACCAGTGTCGACATCTCATTCAAAGAAGAATCTCAGCCGGATCGCGATGGTCGCTGTTCGATCACTATCGTGGCGACCGCTAAGACGACTGGGCCGACTGGAGTGGAGATGGAAGCGATGACGGCGGCCTCTGTAGCGGCACTCACGATCTACGATATGTGTAAAGCCATCGATCGCGGGATGAGTTTCAGCGACATTTGTCTTGTCTCAAAGTCCGGCGGGAAGTCTAGTACGTATAACAGGAGCTGACGCAGTCTTATGGTAGCAATCCGACTATTCGGTATGACCAAGGCACTGGCAGGGAATCAAGATTCCCTCCATCTGACACTGGGGAATGGCCGAAGAGTGAAAGATTTGGTTGAACTTCTTCATGCAGGATATCCGTTGATCGGGGAGTTAATCCATAAGAAGAAAGTCCTGGTGTCGGTGAATCAGGAGATTGCGCACGAAGAGACGGAAATTAGAGACGGCGACGAGATTGCGCTGTTGCCGCCGTTTGCCGGAGGAGGACCACTGGACCCGGCCGGTGACGATTCCCAATTTGTCCGTGTGCAACGGGAAGATTTCTCCGTCGATGCGGAGATCAATCGGGTGCGAGGCCGATCGAAGCGCATCGGCGGGATTTCGATATTTCTCGGGACGGCGCGGGATCGCTCCAAAGGGCGTGATGTCGCCAGTATCACCTTCGAGCACTATGAAGGGATGGCGCAGAAGAAGCTTCGGGAGATTCGCGAGCGAGCGTTGAAGGATTTTGACATTATCGAAGTCGCGATCCTCCACCGGTATGGTGAAATCGGCATCGGTGACAACATCGTGCTGATTGTCGTGGGAGCTGAGCATAGGGCCGAGGCATTCCGTGCCTGCAAGTGGGCGATCGATGAGTTGAAACACATCACGCCGATCTGGAAGCTCGAACACACGCCGGAAGGCGAAGTGTGGGTGGAGGAACACCCGTAGAGGATATGGAACCTATGGGAAGGTCCCAATGTGTAATGTTCAATGTTGGATGTTCAATGGTTGAGGGGCTCGAATAGCATGGGAATTAAACATTTAACATTGAGCATTCAACATCGGAGCCGACGGAGGGTAAGGTACTCGTGACACGTGAATTGCCGAAAGATGTGATACCTGTTGCCGTGGTCGATACCTATGATCGTCCGCTCAGGAGTCTGCGTTTGTCCGTGACGGATCGATGCAATCTCCGCTGCAAGTATTGTATGCCGGAGGAGGATTATGTCTGGCTGCCGCGCGAAGATATGCTGACGCATGAAGAAATGGCAGGCCTGACGGGCTATTTTACCGACCTTGGCGTGGATCGCGTGCGGCTGACCGGTGGAGAGCCGTTGCTTCGACGCAATCTGCCTCAGTTGATTCGCCTGTTACTCCAAAACCGGCGAGTGACGGATATTGCGCTGACGACGAACGGGATCCTTCTGGCGGATCAGGCTGAGACGCTGTATGAAGCAGGGCTCCACCGTGTCACGGTGAGTCTCGATACGCTCAGGCCGGAACGATTTCGCCGACTGACCCGCCGTGATGAGTATGCCCGCGTCATGGAAGGAATTGAGTCGGTGGTTCGCGCAGGATTCACGGGCTTGAAACTGGATACGGTGGTGATTCGTGGTTTCAATGACGATGAGTTGGTCTCACTGATCGAGTTTGCCAAGCAGGTACCGGCAGAGGTTCGGTTTATCGAATATATGGACGTCGGTGGTGCGAACGACTGGTCTCAACGACAAGTGCTTTCCCGAGCCGCTATGCTCACGCTGCTGAGCCGGCACTATGGGGCAATTGAGCCGATGCCTGAGCGGGGGGCGGCGCCGGCTCAGCGATATCTGTTGCCGGATGGGACATCCTTCGGGATTATTCCTTCGACGACCACGCCGTTCTGCGCCACATGCGATCGGAGCCGAGTGACCTCGGACGGCATGTGGTACCACTGTCTGTACGCCACGGCGGGAACGGATCTGCGAACGCCCCTTCGCACCGGTGCGTCAGCGGAGGAGATGCGGGCCTTGCTCCGGGCCGGCTGGGAAGGCCGCCGCGACCGAGGCGCTGAAGAGCGTAAGGCGCTTGAACGGGACGGGTTGCGTACCGGGGGACTCATCGGTATCGAGAAGCTTCGTGAAAATCCACATCTCGAAATGCACGCTCGGGGCGGCTGACGTCCTAATCTTGCCACAGGGCCAATTCTTGTTGATGCCCGCATGCTGGATGCTGAATTCCTCACCGTATTAGGACTTGGGTTGGTGCTGGGGCTCCGTCACGCGTTGGACACGGACCA
>JACPZN010000222.1 GCA_016195505.1 Nitrospirota bacterium
AGGATGCCTGGGTGAATAAGAATTGGCGGCGTAACGAGACACTTCGGGGGGAACGCATAGAAGAAGGCATTGAAGATACGCTGGCAATGTCACGCTCAGAGATTGGTGCGCTTGCAAGCGTCATTGATGGCATGATGGGAACCACTCGCAGTCGCACTGGATATCTTCTCTTTGCTCGGAGCAAGAGACGGAAACTCACTACTACAGGGTCAAGGTGAGCGACAGTTTCCCTCTGGAAGCGGGTCGCAGACTAGCGGAACGGCTGATTCAGAATGTCCTCAATCATGAGCGAGGACTGAAGTCAACGAAATCAATGACTTATGCTGGAGTCGAATACGGGGTTCCAGGGGTTCAGGTTGTTATGACATTCCGCGCACTCCACAATTATGGATATTTCTCTATACGCGAGAGAAAAGTCCGTGTGCGGCTAGACGAAACTTGCCAGCACTCGATTCCTTATTAGCCGGTTCACGATAGAGTATCGCTTTTAAGGTTGCAGAGATTGAATCCTCGTTCTCAGTCCCAAACGCAAATACTCTTAGAGTGATCGTGGGTGCTACACGGCATGAGTCTGGCACGGAAATCTCATCAGGAGTGAGACTTAACATGGTCGCATCAAGTGTCGAATGCAGACCACTAACAAGATTCTTGTACTTGTTATTCAATAGTTCACTGCATAAATCATGTGGAAATGCAAAATAGGACATAGCGCGAGGCACTTTTTCTAGAACATGTTGACGGATAGTGGAGTGACACGAATCCAGCGATTTGAGTATGTCTGCAGCCATCTGAAGTTTTTCCGGAGGAGGAGTGTTAACATTCAAAATAGATAGGTCGCCTCGCCAAATGAGACAGTAAATCCTGCCCTGCGTTGTTACCTGGCGCTTCGGGCTGTCTGCCTCTCCGATAGTGTAAGTCTCGACTTCCGCCTTTTCATCCCAATTGAGTTGAAAAAGATTTCCCGAGGTAGAAACAGGTTTCACCTCAGGCGACAGCACCTTCAGGGCGTGAGTCCCTTTTGCTTTCTTGTAAAATTCATCGTTCCACTCTTGGTAGGCAATGGAACTGCTATACAGCGTGTCGCCTCGAGAAAATTGACAAGCCCCAAGAGCATCCAAGAAGGCAATAGGGACTGCCCACTTAAACCCATCAAGATATTGGTAGTGTTCTGTCGTCATTGAAGAAATCTACACGCTATTGTGCTAATCACGCATTGCCTTTGAGACTTGCTTTTTTATTATGGAAAGTTCTGCTTCGATTTTTTTCAAATTCAGTTCCAGTTCTTTCATTCGCTTGATAGGCATTTCTATATCGCTCCCGGTCATCCATGACGCCACAGTTTTTACATCTTCAAGGTTGTTACTGATAATCCCTGTAGAGTCGCCATCGAGAATGCGAAATCGATGTTTGCAATACTGACCATTTAGTCCTGCGGGACAAGTACAGAAGGCACTAATATTACTTCCAGCCTTGGTAAATTTCACCTTGTACGGAGTTGGTGATGAACCTTGAACCAAGAAAGTGAAGAGGGGATTAGTCATTTATAAATTTTCCGCCATCCACTCGGCATATACCAGATTTCAACTCAAGAACAGGAGAGTTATGACGGAAAGGGAGCATGGTGGCGCAGTATGGCGCGGAGTCCAGAGAGCGTCAAGGCGCATCGGCGATCAGAGTGGCGTGTACTGCGCTTTGGCGCGAAGTGGCGTGATGATTTTGTGAGTCTCAGTCTTGGCAAACGATGAAGGGTTAGTCAGAACACGAAAGGCGAGAATAATGAGAAGGAAAGGTCAGAATAGTTAGATAATTAGTTACATAACTGATATTTATTTGTAATAATATCAATTTGTTATGAATAATTCGACTGATCTACCGGCTCACGATGATACCGTCAAGGGTCATGCGTAAAAGCGTTGCAGGAGCGGACTCATCCTACCATCGATCGTTGACCGATGACTATTGAGTCTTTCACTCGCGGCGTTTGGGACGGCGACGAGAACAGTCCAGTGGATTACGGAGAACAATCGTTTCTGCGCGCTTGGACCCGGTCGAGATCATATCGATTCGGCAATGCGCCAAGTCTTCAATGCGGGCCAGGTAGTGTTTCGCTTCGACTGGAAGCTGCTTGTAGGTTGTGGCCCCGGTCGTCGAGGTGCTCCACCCTTTCATCCGTTGATAGACCGGCTCGCAGTTGGACAACACATCGAGATCCGCCGGCATTTCCTTATAGAGTGTCCCGCCGTGCCTGTAGCCGGTGCAGAGCTTCAACTCCTTACAGCCATCCAACACATCGAGCTTGGTCAGGGCCAGGGACGTTAAGCCGTTTACTTGCGCTGCATGACGGACGACGACGGCATCGAACCATCCGCACCTTCTCGCGCGCCCTGTGGTTGATCCAAATTCCCGCCCACGCTCCTGTAATCCCCGGCCGACCTCGTCGGTGAGTTCGGTCGGAAACGGACCACTGCCCACCCTCGTGGTATAGGCCTTCGCAATACCCATGACAGCATCGATCATCGTGGGACCCACGCCGGTTCCCGTACAGGCGCCTCCCGCCGCGGAACTGGACGAGGTCACATAGGGATAGGTGCCGAAGTCCACATCTAGATGCGTGCCCTGGGCCCCTTCGAATAAGACGGTCTTGTTCTTCTCGATTGCACGATTCAGCAATGTAGTGGTATCGACGATATGGCTCTTGAGACGGTCGGCATGGCCCATGTATTGGTCGAACACCTTGTCGACCCGAAACGTCTCAACCTTATAGAGCCGCTCCAGGAACCAGTTCATCTCGACAAGATTCTCCTCCAGCTTCTTCCTGAACAACGGTGGATTCAGCAGATCACCCGTGCGAATACCGACCCGCGCCATCTTGTCGGCATACGAAGGCCCGATGCCCCGACCGGTGGTGCCGATCTTGCGTGACCCCTTCGATTGTTCCGACGCCCGATCGATGGCCTTATGGTACGGCAGGATCAAGTGTGCGCGCTGGCTGACGAGGAGGTTCCTACCGATCATGATGCCCTTGGTCTGGAGCTGATCCATTTCTTCAATCAGGGCCCCCGGATCCACCACGACGCCGTTTCCAATCACACAGTTCGTGCCGCGGTACAAGATTCCCGATGGGATGAGATGAAAAATATACGTTCCGCGCTCATTGATGACCGTGTGCCCGGCGTTGGAGCCACCTTGATAGCGCACGACGATATCGGTGTCCCTCGCCAAGATATCGACGATCTTGCCCTTACCCTCATCGCCCCATTGGGCGCCGATAATGACCAGATTGCCCATATTAAATAAGTCCCTAGCCCCGCACCAGCGCGAAAAAATGGCTCTGATCCGATTGGGAGATCAGAGCCGAGGAGGCTCATGGTAGGGTTCCGACTTGACCTTTGTCAAGCCGATCCCTGCCCGAGAGATTCCAATCCAATCCCTGTCTTGCCTAAACAACTCGGCGGTTCAATACCTCAATTCACCCCGTGGGAGCTGATTTCCAGCCGCAGGATGCTCGTTCGTTTTCTTGACTGGTTCACACCTGCGTGTTAGCATGCCGCAACGTCTTAACGCCGCAATTTCTAATTTCAAATTGGTACTTTACGGGCGGGGCTGTGGCGCAGTTGGGAGCGCGCGTGAATGGCATTCACGAGGTCGCCGGTTCAATCCCGGCCAGCTCCACCATACCTCAAAACTGGGCAGGAGGCGAGCGGCAAGGGGCTAGAGGTTAGAGCAATGTTCCGATGTGGCTCCTGGTCTCACGCCGAACCGGTCTCTTCAATTTCTCTCCTCTAACCTCGCGCCGCTAGCCCCTAGCCTGCCCGAAGATACATGCTTCAAATCGAGTCTGTCAGTAAACGATACTCTACGAAGGTTCTGCTCGACGATGCGTCGGCGCATCTCCGCCCGAATTCACGGGTCGGCCTGGTCGGACCGAACGGCGCCGGCAAAACCACGCTCTTTCGCATGATCCTCGAAGAAGAGTCGCCGGACAAAGGCTCGATCCGCAAGCGGCCCCGTCTTCGGATCGGCTACCTCCCACAGGAGCTCGAAACCATCACCGGCAAGACCGTGCTGGATGCCGCGCATCGCGACGAGTACCCCCAGCACGAAGCCAAACGCATCCTTATGGGGCTGGGATTTTCCGAGATCGATTTCGACCGTCCCGTTGAAAAACTGTCTGGAGGTTATCGGATGCGCGTCGCGCTCGCGCACCTGCTGCTGTCGAAACCTGACGTGCTCATGCTGGACGAGCCGACCAACCATCTGGACAAACCCACGCAGCGCTGGCTGGAAAAGTTTCTCCTCGACTCGGACATGACACTGCTGATCATCAGCCATGACACCGCCTTTCTCGATCGCGTCGTCACACACATCTGGGAACTACGGCACCATAAGATCGAAGAGTACCGAGGCAACTACTCTTCGTTTCGAGAACTCCGGTCCGAGCGGGATGCCCAACTAAAATCCTCTGCGGCTCGCCAGTCCAAAGAGATTGCACGGGTCCAGAAGTTTGTCGATCGATTCCGGTACCAAGCCAACAAGGCCAGCCAGGTCCAATCGCGTATCAAGCAGCTTGAGAAGGTCAAACTGATTGAAATTCAGCGCGACCCCAAACGGGTCAAATTCCGATTTCCACTTCCTTCAACGAGCGGCCGCCAGGTGCTGGAGCTCACCGGAGTCAGTAAGCGCTATGGGGAGAAAGTGGTCTACGAAACGCTCGATTTTTCCATGGAGCGGGGCCAGCGCGTCGCCCTGGTCGGCGAGAACGGCGCAGGAAAGAGTACGCTCCTAAAAATGCTTGCGGGCGTTCTCCCTCCTGATAAGGGCAAGAGAACCGTCGGACACGGAGTGACATTGCATTACTTCGCTCAGCATCAGGCGGAAACTTTGAACCCCGAGCACACGATTCTCGAATCGCTCGAAGAAGTTACCAAGCACGCAGAAATGAATTTTTTGCGTGGCATCGCTGGCGCTTTCTTGTTCTCCGGCCTCGATCAGAAGAAGCCCATCAAGTCCCTGAGCGGAGGGGAACGGAACCGGGTCGCGCTGGCCCGTATGCTGGTTGAACCAGCCAACACGCTGCTCCTGGATGAGCCGACGAATCATTTGGACCCTGCCTCGGTTGATGTTCTCACCGACGCGATGGCTGAGTTCCCAGGCACGATCGTGTTTATCTCACATGACCCGACCTTTCTGGCGAGAATCGCCACCCGCGTTGTTGAGATCGAGGACGGACGCGCCCGCAACTTTATCGGCGACTACGAATATTATCTGTGGAAAAAGGCGCAGGAGTTCGAATCGATCAAGGAAACCAGCGAAGAGCTTGGCGGAACATCCCGGACCAAATTCTCAGACCCGACGCACGCGATGGCCCAACAGGTCCGGACCAAAGCCCCCGCTGGAGACAGACGGGACCTCATGAAGACACAGGCAAGATTGGAAAAGCAGGTGTCCCGAGCGGAATCTGAGATTGCCGAGACGGAGGCCAAGGTGAAAACACGTGATGTGGAACTGGCTGATCCGAAGCTCTACGAAGAATTCAGCAAGTGGAACGTCCTGCACCAGGAGCAGGACGCCTTGAAACGCGACCTCGAACGATTGACCGCACGCTGGGAATCGCTGTCAGCCGAATTGGAAGAGGTGAAACAAAAACTAGGGGCGTTGAGTTAGACAGAGGCCTTGAGCGTTTCTTCGAGATAGTAGTAGAGCCAGCGGTTATTTTCTTTTGTCACCAATTCGTCCCAGACCACCCCGACTAAGAATCCTTTCTTCTCCCACGGCTTGACCCACGCAACGGTCCCGTCGAGTTTTTCCTGTTGCTCGACACGATCGGAATCCAGGAATGCAAGCGAAACAGTCACCTTCTCGTTCGGGGGGAAGCGGTCTTTGGTATGAAGACCGGCACCGATTTTATTCACATTGTCCAGGACGGCCGTGCAAGCTCGACCGCCGCTCTTTGGAGACACCAGCGCGGAACCAACTAGTGTGGCGCGTACAAACTTCCGCCGCTCACTCGTGGCGACCATGCTCGCTGATGGTTTTGCTTCACCTCGTTTCATACGCTCTAAGTATAACCGATTAGAAGAGAATGTAAACCACCAAAATTGACCCTATTGCTGAGGCTTGGGGCGGTAATATTGCCGGCCTTCCAATGGCTTAGGGAGGTGTGTTTGTTCGGCTTTGGCTTGGGGATCGTCATGGACATAGCGATAACCTTGCCCATATCCCAGTCCCTTCATGAGAGACGTCACTGCGTTCCGGAGATGGAGTGGAATCCCAAGATTTCCATGGGTTTTGGCATCCTCGAGCGCTTCCAAGAGGCCGACGTAAGAGGCGTTGTCTTTGGGCCGTGATGCGAGGTAGGTCGTGCCGTGAGCCAGATTGATCTGAGCCTCAGGCAGCCCCACGAATTGGACGGCTTGCGCAACGGACGTGGCGAGGATGAGGGCCAACGGATCGGCATTGCCGATGTCTTCAGAAGCAAAGATGACCATGCGCCGGGCGATGAATTTTGGATCCTCGCCCCCTTCAAGCATGCGAGCCAGCCAGTAGAGCGCGCCGTTCGGGTCAGAATCGCGGAGGCTTTTGATGTAGGCAGAGATGACGTTGTAGTGTTCTTCGCCTGATTTGTCGTACCGTAGCGCCTGCCTGTTCAAGGCGACAGTGAGCAGCGCCTCATCGATGAACCGAGTTCCATCAGCGCCAACCGGAGCCTGAGTCACGACGAACTCCACCGCCGTCAGCAACGCTCTCGCATCTCCATTGCTAAACGCCACCAACCGTCGACGGGCCTCGGGCGACAAGCGGGCCTTCAATTGTCCCAAGCCAACTTCTGAATCGGTGAGCGCCCGGTCCAGGATCTGACCCAGGGCTTCGTCGGTCAAGGGCTTGAGCACGACCAAGAGCGAGCGTGACAACAACGGACTGATCACTTCAAACGAGGGATTCTCCGTGGTAGCGCCAACTAAGATCACCGTGCCCCGTTCGACATGGGGAAGAAAGGCATCCTGCTGGGCTTTGTTAAAGCGATGAATCTCGTCAACGAGGAGCACGGTCTTCTGTTGCTGCAACGCGAGCCGGTGCTCCGCAGAGTTGATGATCTCCCGTAGCTCGGGAATGCCACCGGTCACCGCTGAAAACGACACGAAGTGAGCCTTCGTGTGCCGCGCGACGAGATGCGCTAGCGTGGTCTTCCCAGATCCTGGCGGACCCCAGAAGATCACGGAAGCCAAGCGATCGGACTCGATGGCTTTCCGCAAAGGACGATCCGGACCGACAAGCTCGTCCTGTCCAACAAAGTCGGCAAACTCCCGCGGGCGCATCCGCTCCGCGAGCGGAACCTCCGCCTTCCTCCCAGTCCCGGACGCGGTAAACAGATCGGGCCTTGGATCACGCGATGTCGGCATCACAAACTCCCAAGAATGTGCGAGATTGTATACGCCGTCTCCTGTGATCGCAAACAGCCCCTTGACCATCACCGCCGCCGATGCTACGAACAGCGCCACTCGACGGAGGAAATTGTGCAGGCCAAGATCAACGGCATTTCAGTCGCCTACAACGATCAGGGGAAGGGTCTCCCCATTGTGTTCCTGCATGCCTTTCCACTGAATCGCACAATGTGGGCACAGCAGGAAGCCGCCCTCTCATCACAGTTCCGAGTCATTACCGTCGATCTTCGAGGACACGGCGAATCCGACGCTCCGCTGTGGCGTTATACGCTCGACCAATCAGCCGACGATGTGCGTGCGTTGTTGGATCACCTCTCGATCCAACAAGCCGTCTTCGTCGGCCTTTCGATGGGTGGCTACCTCTTGTTTACGTTCTATCGGAAGTATGCCGATCGCGTGAAGGGATTAGTCCTCGCCGACACGAGAGCACAGGCAGATACATCGGAAGGAAAAGACGGACGTTTTCAGATGGCGCAGAACGCCTATAAGAATGGACCGGCTGCCATTGCTAATGTCATGATCCCAAAACTCCTCAGTCCAACGACCATTCAGATAAGACCGGAGATTGTCCAGAAAGTCCGGGCGATGATCGAAGGCAACCAGATCAGTGGTATCGCCGGAGACTTGATGGCAATGGCCGAACGGCCAGATTCAATCCCACTCTTGACACAAATCACTTGCCCACCCAGATTATCGTCGGCGAATTGGACCAAGCCACTCCTCCGTCAGACGCTAAGCTCATAGCCGAGCAGATTCCCCATGCCAGGCTGGCAATCATCCCCAACGCCGCCCACCTCGCCAATCTCGAACAGCCGGACTTGTTTACCCAGATCGTAAGGTCTTTTGCTTCGGACCTGTCGGAGGTAAGGAACGACTAAGCGGATGGCCGGGAGGGGCTTAGTCTGAGTCGCCGACGCTGCTTCTGTGAATCAACTTCAAAAACTCCAGGCGGGTTTGTGGTTGACTGCGGAAGGCACCTAACATGGAACTGGTGACGGCCACGGTATTCTGCTTTTCCACCCCGCGCATCATCATGCAAAGATGTCGAGCTTCTACGACCACTCCTACCCCGTTCGCGTTTAATTTCTGGCTCAACGTCTCGGCGACTTGAACTGTCAGCCGCTCCTGAACTTGAAGTCGCCTCGCGAATGTATCGACAATTCGTGGGATCTTGCTGAGGCCCACGACTTTCTTATTGGGCAGATACCCGACATGAACCTTCCCGAAGAACGGCAGCAGATGGTGTTCGCACATACTGAAGAAATCGATATCTTTCACGATGACCATCTCATCGTACTTGATCGGAAACAGCGCCCCGTTCAACAGATGGTCGACGTCGCGCTGATAGCCCTGGGTCATGAAGGCGAGCGCCTTGGCGACCCGTTCAGGGGTCTTCAGCAGACCGTTGCGGCTCGGTTTCTCGCCGAGCGCGAGCAACATCCGGGTCACCAAGGATTGCAGGACCTCTAAATCTGCCGGCTTCCCGCTCCCGTCCGTGTCCTCGACCCGTCGCCGATGCCCTCGTGCCTGTCGCTGCTTAGCCACGCAATCCCCCTGCGTCCTGAGCCGATCCTGCATATTCAAAGTAATTATCCCTGGTCTCGACGACACCGACCTTTTCCAGACACCCGGCCGGCACTCGCGACTCCAACAAATCCCAGATCAGTTTCACGAGATTTTCACCTGTCGTCGTGAGCTCGGCAAACTCCGGGTCGCGGTTGAGATCCTGATGGTCGAACCGCCTGACGATGGCCTCATTCACCACTCGATCGAGCGGTTCAAGATCGCGAGCTTCCTGGCTCCCACCGCTCTTGACCGTGACCAGGACCACATAGTTGTGGCCATGACCGTTCGGATTGTTGCATTTTCCGAACACGGCTCGATTGGCCTCAGGCGTGAGGTGTTCGGTGTTAAGCCGGTGCGCGGCGCAGAACCGATAGCGCCTGGTGATACTCACATGGGGCATCGTCTTCCATTGCCTCCGTAAAGAACGAAAAGCCAGGACCGCTCATTCATCGAGCAATCCTGGCTTCCTCACACCCTATCGTCGGCGCTTGCACGGCAACCCAGTGGCGTTGCTCAGGCGCTGAATGAACTGCCGCAACCGCAGGTTGTCTTGGCTTGTGGGTTCTTGATGGAGAATCCGGATCCCTGCACACTGTCCACGTAATCAACTTCTGCACCCTGAAGTAGCGGTGCGCTCTGGGAGTCCATGATGACTTTCACATCGCCTTTTTCAATGACCGTATCGTCCTCGGCCATCTTGGATTCGAAAGCCATCCCATATTGATAGCCATGGCACCCGCCGCCACGGACGTACACGCGTAAGCCGACGACATCCTTCTCCTCGGCCATCAGTTCTCTAATCTTCTGTTCCGCCACCGGTGTA
>JACPZN010000231.1 GCA_016195505.1 Nitrospirota bacterium
GGAGAACTTCGAATTCTCCCTCGCGATCATTGCCTGGCTGCTGCCAGGTTCCTTGCCAGAGACGATCCGAAACCTTTGTGGTGATGAAACGTCCGCCATGTTGTGTGTAGGGGCCGTTGCCGTTTTTGTCCAAGGTGGCCTTGTAACGCTTGTCATCCTCCACTTCGAGAATATCCCACTCTCCGCTGAGGTCTGGTGTCGCCGAGGTCAGCACACTGTTGACGAGATGATGCGGTGCAGCGGCGACAGGCGCTTGAGCGATTGAACCGGCTAAGTGTGCCGATCGAAACGATTCGTGCCAGGACAACAGCACCCATCGGCCTTCACGACGTTCAAGGACACCGGTTTCTCTCAACGGGAGGACGGTGCGTTTCTGTTCCGCCCCGTCGCCGACGTAGCGGATGTAGTCGAGTTCCATCGTAAACCAGGCCAGGTCGCCCTTTGTCCATGTTTTAAGTTCGAGGATCGGAATTTCAAGCTTCTGGACGTTGACGAACTCCTCTTGCATTTCCTTTTCAAAATCCGGCCATCCGACATACTTGCGCCCGCCGACCGAGTAACTCGTGATGTCGGCGTCGTGAGCCATCAGACGGGAAAGGGTCGGCATATCTTTTTCAGCGTTGGCACGAACCATGGAGCGAATAGCCGTTTCGGGATCGGTTGGTTCTGGAAGAATCGCAAATACGGCGGGAGCCATGCCGATGATAAAACACAGGCTCCACAAAGTAATGCGGACAAAACGGATCATCAACGACTCCTTGTGAGTGAACGCTCAGTGAAGCGAGGACAAAGAGGCTAGAAAAAGAGGCTACACGGCCTCGTGAGTCTTGTCAATAAAGAAGTAGGGAGACGGCCTAGGGGTGTGCGACCACTATGACCGTGACGTTGTCCTCACCGCCGCGATCCAGAGACTCCGCGATCAGGCGGTCGCAGGTCAAGATCGGGTCGTCTTTTGATTTGGTGAAAATATCTCGAATATCGTCATCCTCCAGCATCTTGGTTAATCCATCTGAACAGAGAAGCAGGAGATCATCTTGCAGTAACGGGTAGGAGGCGACGTCCGGCTTGACCGGTGACGACATTCCCAGGGCGCGAGTGAGGACATGCCGTTCGGGGTGTGTCCGTGCGGACTTTGCTGTGAGGATGCCGCGCTCGAGGTATTTTTCAACCACCGTGTGATCGCGGGTGAGAGGGGTGAGTGTGCCGGATCGGAACCGGTACGCACGGCTGTCACCGAGATGGGCCACATGGGCGGTAGAAGCCTGTGGTGGGGGAATCATGAGCAGTACCACGGTGGTTCCCATCCCCTTCAGCATGGGTTCCAGTTCGGCGCGTTCAAGGATTGTGTCGTGGGCCTGTACGATTAAGTTAGCCAAGAATTCAGTCGGTGCGTTTGGTCCATGGTGAAGGAGCTCGGCTGAAAGTTCGGCATGTGCTCTCACAGCGGCGATCGCCGTTTGCGCGGCGACCTCCCCGCCGATATGTCCACCCATCCCATCGGCGACGGCCCAAAGTCCCAAACGGTCGATCGTGGCAAATGCGTCCTGGTTGGAGGCGCGCACCAAACCGATCTCGCTGCGACCGATACCGACCCAGGCGCTCATCGTGGGAGCGCTGTGTGAATGGGCGTCAGGCTTGAGGAGGGTCCGACTGATGAAGGACCAAAGCGCGACATCATTTCCTTGTAGACGAATGCCGCGAGCGGAACAAGGTTTTCTGTATCGGCTGCGTTGTAGGCCAGCAGCAAATCCAGCGCCGCGCGATCCCCTCGGTGCCACTGCGACCAAAGTTGGACGGCATCCCAGCCGTCAAGACCTCGGAGTGCGGGGTCCCGCTCGATCCCGACCTCCTGCTCGATGTGCTTGAGCCCTCCGCGCAACCCCAGACGGCGTGCAGCAAAACAGAGGTCGAAGTGAGGTTTTGGGAGCCGGAGCCTCGGAAATGTTGCACGCAAGTAGGGCACATCGAATCCCGCGCCGAAAAAAGTCACCAGAAGTTTGCATTGATCGAGCTCTGCCTGCAGCCGGTCCGCCGTCAAGGTTTCTCCTCGAACCAGGCTGGTCGTGCGTCCGTTCCGATGGAGACCGACGACAGTGACTTCTCCGTCGTGCGGCGACGCGCCCGTCGTTTCGATATCCAGATAGACAGTGCTGGACCGGCAGGTGTCGTAGAACCGCCAATGGTCGCGGCTCTGGAGGCGCGAGGCAAACACATGCAAATGTCCCGCATCAAATTCGGATTGAGCGAGAGCCAGCTCACGATCGTACCAGGATTTCCGGTCCGGAGAGAGGCCGGCGACGCAGGGTTGTGTCAAGAAGCTCCGCCAATCGAGCAGGCCTTCCTGCCACCACCGGCGTTCTGTGGCAGGCCCGATGCCTTGAAGAAAGACGAACGTCGAGGTCAACATTTTCAGGGATTGTAGTCTTGATTTCACATAGGAGACAAGCTAGAGTTCGCACAGGTTCGAATAGGCTGTTCGATGGACGGTTTCCGGCAAGAATTTGCACCGACGCATGACCGAACCGGCGAAGCGCATCCGTATCACAGTGGGCGCAGTTCAACTTGAAGCGGAACTCAAGCGTACAAAAACTGCGGACGAAGTGTATGCGGCGCTCCCAGTCCAAGCTCCGATCAACGCGTGGGGCGAGGAGTTCTACTTCAAGATTCCCGGAGTCAAAGATTATCGGGAAACTGCGACGAGCCAGGTCAAGATCGGCGACGTCGCTTACTGGGGAGCGGGACAGGTCTTGGCGATCTTTTTCGGCCGCACACCGATGAGCATGGGGGCCGATCCGGTTCCGGCTGATCGTGTGAATGTAATCGGAAGGATCGTCGGGGACGCGACGCAATTACGCCGTGTGATGGAGGCGCCTACCATCCGAGTCGAGCGAGGATAAGTGCGATGCGCCTCTCAAAAGACCGTGTGCGGCACATGGCGGAGAGCCTGGCGGGACGCCTTCAGCGGGAGGGGTATATTCAGTTGGTTGGGGACTATAAGGCGTTTATCGATGCGCTGGATCATGCCATGACGGATGAGTTGTCCATAGAAGATCGCCTGAATGCGGAAGTGCGGCACATGCTCAAGGTCTATGAAAAACAGCTTGAGCAGGGACAGGTCGATTATCAAAAAATGTTTCAGATGATAAAGCAGAAGCTGGTCCGTGAGCGGGGGATCATTCTGTGAGATGTAGCGAGTGACACGTGACGAGGATTCAGAGAAAGTCACCATCCAACCGGTCACTTGTCACCCGTTAGGGTATTGGCATGATAAGCGAAGACAAGGTCAGCCACCTGTCCCATGTCATCCTCGCTGCGGTCAAGAGCAACAAGGCTGTGAAGGTAAACAGCGACGAAGAGCGAGTCTTGAAAGAGATCAAACGCGTGCTCGCGGATGAATTGGCGCAGGAAGAGGAGATCAATCGGAAGGTCAAGGCCAAGTTAGCCTCCTATTCCCGAGGTATTATTGAGGGCAGTGCGGAATGGGAGGTGCTCTATCGGAAGACATTTGAAGAAGAGATGCGAAAACATGCTAAGGTATAGGCGCGGTGAGGCGATGGGAGAGACCATGAAACACGTCGCGATTCTTGCTGTCATCCTGGTGCTCACGGGAATGACGGCCTGTTCGTCAAGGCCGAAGCCGAAGCCGCTCGTTCCGCTTGCGCTCATTAATGGGAGTGTGAAGCCCCAGGCGATTACTTTGACGGAGCAAGGGACTCAGGCATATCAGACCAAACAATTTGAAGTCGCCAAACAATACTTTGAACAAGCGATGACGGCAGCGCCTGACTCAGGGCAGGCGCACTATAACTACGCCCTGGCCCTCAATGCGCTCGGTGATTCGGAAGTCGCACGGCAGCACTTCCTCGATGCGGCCAATCTGGCGCCGGGGGACAAGATCATCTGGGATTCACCGGCGTTGTTTCAGTATGGTGATGTAAGTACCCAGAAGCGCACCAAAGACCGCCCCTACGGGACCCAACGTCCGACCTTCGGCAATATGCCACGTCAGTGATAAGGATACACCTATGGCCAAAGAACTCGCAGTTGGGGACAAGGCGCCGGAACTCTCGATTCCGGACCAGCATGGTAAAACGGTCACGTTGAAGAGTTTCAAAGGCAAGCAGATCGTGCTGTACTTCTATCCGAAAGACGATACGCCCGGTTGCACAAAAGAGTCCTGCGACTTTCGCGACGTGGAATCGCAGATCCTGCGCGCGGGAGCTGTAATCGTAGGGGTGAGCCTGGACGGCATGGAATCCCATCAAAAGTTCATCAAGAAGTTCGGACTGCCGTTTTCGCTGCTCAGTGATGAGGATGCCGCGATCTCACAGGCCTATGGTGTGTACAAAGAGAAGAATATGTATGGCAGAAAGTATTGGGGCATTGAGCGTAGTACGTTCGTCATCGATACAGAGGGGAAACTCAAAGCGATTTTTCGGCAAGTTAAGGTCGATGGGCATGCAGATGAAGTGTTAACGGCGTTGAAAGCCTAGTACCGATTGACGCGCCTCTTTTCTCCCGGAACGGCTGTACGGCCAATGACCACCATCCTCCGCAGAGCCTGGCTTTTCTCTTTCTTCATCATTATTTCAGCACCGGCGGGCATACCTGGGGCAGCAGACAAGAATTCTGCAATGCTCTTTGTCGCCGATGCCCTCACGTCCCCCAATCAAGTTGCGAGGATTGAAGCCAGACTGGCCACCAAAGGCCTGTTGATGAATGCGGGGCTTGGGGGAGAGCCGCTCGAACTGGTCGCAGAGGGCAAAGTCGTCGCCACAGCCATGACCGGTGGAGATGGCAAGGCGGTTTTCTCATACACACCGAAGGCGCAAGGTGTGACTCCTATTCAAGTCCGAGTCGGCAGCAGCCCACGAGTCACTCCGACGGAAGGTCAGGCGAATCTCGCGGTCTGGGAACGGCGCAATTCCATTCTGGCGATTGAAATGGCTGCGTTGATCGATGAACCGTCCTCGCCTGGTCCGATACCCGCCATCGGTCTCACGTTTGAATCGGAGCGAAAGCCGATGCCAGATGCGGCGGAGGAACTCGGCAAGCTCACGCAGTTCTATTACCGGGTCATCTATATCGTGGCATCGCCGGTCGGGGCGGATGGACTTCACGTTAATATGCAGACGAGAGAATGGTTAAAGGCTCACAAGTTCCCGACCGGCTACGTGCTGGTCCTTCAGCCTGGCGAGAACGCATTGGGAGCGAAGATCGACGAGTTTCATGCCGCGGGATGGAAGACGATCAAGATCGGGATTGGCCGTACGAAGGCCTTCGCCGAAGTCTTTCTGCAGCGTCGTCTGGAGGCCGTGATCGTGCCCGAACCGGCTAAAGCCGGAGTTCCGCGCAAGGCAAAAGTGGCGAAAGCATGGAAGGATGTGAGAAAGAAGTTGTAGGGCTGTCGGTATTCTTGTCCGTTATGAAATTGTTCCGTCTTCCTTTTCCCACCTCAGACCTATAAGATACAGCCAATCATTCTGGTGAGGCCTTCCTCTATGCGGGCGAAGACCAGTTTTTCCTGCCAAGCCTGCGGACATCAAGCACCCCGGTGGCTGGGCCGCTGTCCCGATTGCGGCGGCTGGAATAC